>PLEB01000330.1 GCA_003136915.1 Chitinophagaceae bacterium | reverse complement strand
ACGGTTATTCACATCAAAGGAGATGATCAGTTTGTCAACACGCTTTGCAGTGGTTGTAACTTTTTCTTTACCATTCTTCCTGTCATGAACAGGTGTAACTGCAATGTTGGACGCGTTCAAAGTAGAAGCGATGTCCACTTTCTTTTCGAGGTCTTCTTTTGCTGTAGTGGTTGTTTGAAGATCGGAAGTAAGTTTTTCCTTGTCTGAAGTGAGTTGCGTCTTATCCGATGTCAGCTGTGTATTCTGCGTGGTCAGATCTGCAACCTGTTTTTCAAGATCGGAAATTTTACCATTCAGATCGTTGATCAGACCTTTTGCTCTGGTCAATTCAGCCTGGGTAGCATGACTTTTTCCCAGTATGCTTCTGATTTCTGCTTTCTTTTTAGCGATATCAGAATTTGCGCCTGTCAACTGTCCCTGCATCTTGTTATTTGTTCCGGTGAGTGAGTCCAGGCGGACTAACGCATCGTCAAAATTTTTCTGCAGTGTGCCTTTTTCATCTGTTACCTTAGCAATCTGTGTTTGCTGGTTCTGCTGAACCTGTTCCTGTTTGTTGTTATTCCAAAGCAGGTAACCCCAGGTTCCCAGGAAGCCGGCAGCCAGTAAACCGATAACCAGATTCTTAAAATCCTTTTTCGGTGGCTGACTCTGCGGAGTCGCTGATGGATAATTAGTAGTACTCATGGTTTGTTCTTTTAATTATTAAATTATTTTTTTTTACGGGAAACTGAGGTTTAGGCCTGTTTCCAGGGGTGACTTTGTCTAAAATCGTGCCAAAATCATTTTCCCCTTCCTAGAGCTGCATTTCCAGGCATTTAGCCTGTTTTCCGGGTTAAGCTATTAGTAACTTCAGCCCGATAAAAGGTAATCATTGTGCACAAAATGACTATTCTTTTTATATAGAATAACTTGTGCAAAACAAAAAAAAATCAGTTGTCAGCCGAACAGATAATACAGGATTGGAAAAAAAAGAAATATAAGCCTGTCTACTGGCTGGAGGGCGAAGAACCCTATTTTATTAACCAGGTAATGGACTTTGCAGAGGCAAACCTGCTTCCGGAATCCGAAAGAGCATTTAATCAATCGGTTTTTTATGGAAAGGACGCAGAATGGACCGCCGTTTTTAATGCCTGCAGGCGTTATCCTATGTTTTCCGATTTGCAGGTGGTGTTATTAAAAGAAGCGCAGCAGATGCGGGACATAACGAAGCTGGAATCTTACATTCAGCATCCCCTGGAATCCACCATATTCGTTGTTTCTTATAAGGACAAGAAAGTGGATGGCCGGAGTAAACTGGCTAAACTCCTGAAAGAAAAGGGGGAGTTATTAACAACACGAAAAATATATGAGAACCAGCTTCCGGAATGGACTGAAGGACTCATTCAATCCAAGGGATTTTCCATCAACCCTAAGGCACTTAGCCTGCTGATAGACCATATAGGAAACGACCTTACACGGATCAATAATGAAATAGACAAGCTGGCGATAAACCTGGGGGAACGAAAAACGATCAATGAAGATGATATTGAAAAATACGTTGGAATAAGCAAGGAATATAACGCCTTTGAATTGCAGGACGCGCTTGCAAGAAAAGATCTTTCCAAAGCGTTCCGTATCGTACAGTATTTTCAAAGTAATCCCAAGGCAGCACCGATTCAGCTCTTGCTTCCTGCACTTTATAATTTTTTCAGTAAGGTTTACATGTTGTTCGGACTAACCGTGAAAGACGAGAAGACCGTGGCTTCTGCGCTGGGAATAGGCCCCTATTTCGTCAAGGATTATTTGTTGGCCGCTATGAACTACGGTCTGCCCGGAGTCGAAAACATTCTTCTGCTCCTGCATCAATACAATTTAAAAAGCATCGGGGTTAACAGTCCTGCAATTGAAGATGGTTCGCTGATGAAGGAGCTGATTGTGAAAATGTGCTAATGTGGAAATGTGGAAATGTGGAAATGAAATGCAAGATCTTTCCGAATAGAATTAGTTTTCACATTCGCACATTTCCACATTAGCACATTTTCACATTTCTCCAGCTCTCCGCCTATCCTCTCCCAGCTGCTCCTTCAGTTCTTCAAGGCCGCTAAAGCGTTGTTCATTCCGTAAAAATCTTTTTACAAAAATTTTCAGGGTATGGCCATAGATCAACCGGTCGAAATCGAAAATATTTACTTCAATGATCCTTTTACTACCACCCAACGTGGGACGGTAGCCAATGTTCATCATACCTTTTAACAGGTAATCCGGTGCATCATCTGAAATTACATCGACGGCATAGACAGCATCGCCCGGAATCAACTTAAAGCTGTCTTTTATCTCAAGATTTGCGGTTGGATAACCGATCGCTCTGCCCAGCTTATTTCCTTCTATTACAGTTCCGCTGAAAAAGAATGTATAGCCGAGCAGGATATTTGCCGTTTCCATGTCCCCCACAGCGATCGCCTCCCGGATTCGGGTAGAACTTACGGAAATAGAATCCAGTACATGGGCCGGGATTTCCTTCAGGACATAATGATAACTCCCTGAAAATTTCTTCAGCAGATCATAATTGCCCGTTCTGCCTTTACCGAAATGATGGTCATATCCGATGATGATGGTATGCGGATGAACATACCTGATCAGAAACTCGCTGATATATTCTTCCGCCGTTAATCTTGCAAAGTTTTCAGTAAATGGAATGATCACGAGATTATCGATCCCCTTAAGCGATAGCAATTCTTTTTTTTCCTCCGTCGTGTTAATGAGCCGTATACCAGAGGCAGCATCGATCACGGTACGCGGATGAGGATCGAAAGTTATAATTACGGTCTCGCCGCCGATTTGGGCAGCCTCTTTCTTCATTTGCGTAATCACCTGCTGGTGTCCTGTATGCACGCCGTCAAAGGTTCCGATGGTGAGTACGGCATGTTGAAATAGAGGTAAAGCTTCCGTGTTCCGGTAGACCCGCATAAGTGAAATGTGCTGCGAAATTATAAAAACCCGCCGTATGACTTAAAATTTTTCCTTTTTCGGTCACGCCTTCCTCGTTTGAATTAGCTTTGCGATACAACAAAGCCTGTTTTTCTGTATGTCTCTTTACTCCCGGCGTGGCGTCTCCGCTCAGAAAGAAGAAGTTCACCAGGCAACAGCATCATTGAATAAAGGACTTTATCCCTTTGCCTTTTGTAAGATCTATTCCGATTTTCTCGGAAATGACAAGGATTGGGTGAACATTATGCATGCCGATGGTGCAGGTACCAAGAGCATACTGGCTTATTTGTACTGGAAGGAAACCGGCGATCTTTCCGTGTGGAGGGATATTGCACAGGATGCAATCGTCATGAACCTCGATGACCTGCTCTGCGTCGGCATACATGATAACCTGCTTTTTTCTTCAACGATTGACCGGAACAAAACCATGATTCCCGGAGAAGTGCTGGAAGCTATAATCGACGGAACGCAGTCATTTTTCAATGAAATGAATACCCGTGGTGTACACATCCGGTACCTGGGCGGCGAAACAGCGGATGTGGGGGACCTGGTTAGGACCATTGCCGTGAATGGTACGATGACTGCCCGCTGGCCTGCATCGCGGATCATAACCAATGATAAGATTGCTGCAGGTGATGTTATCGTCGGCCTGGCCAGCAGCGGTAAAGCAAATTATGAAACAAAATACAATAGCGGCATCGGAAGCAATGGGCTTACCAGCGCCCGCCACGATATGCTGAATGAAATGTACGGACAAACTTACCCGGAGTCCTTTGATCCTTTGCTGGAAAAAGAAGTCGTATACACGGGCACATACAGACTGACCGACGAGATAAAAACGGAATATAACGAAACCATTACCATCGGAAAAATGCTGCTCAGCCCGACGCGAACCTATGCACCTGTTGTGAAAGCAATCCTGGAAACTCAATTCGACAAGATCCATGGAATGATTCACAACAGTGGAGGCGGACAGACCAAATCCCTGAAATATTTACCCCGGCCGCTGAAGCTGATCAAGGATCATTTGTTTGATCCTCCACTTGTCTTTAAGCTTATTCAGCAATCTTCAGGTGCGGATGACCGTGAGATGTACCAGGTTTTTAATATGGGTCAGCGCCTGGAAATATTCACGGACCCTTCTTCAGCCCCTGCGCTCATCAGCCTGATTAAGTCGTTCGGTATTGATGCGCGCGTAATAGGCAGGGTAGAAGCTTCAGCAAAAAAGGAATTGCTGATATCTACGGAACATAATCAGATTGGGTATTAGAAAAGCCTTATGAAGATTTTAACCTGAAATCGATAGGCTGAATCTTATAAGATCTGACGATCTTTCCATGATTCTTAGCGGGGATCCATTTTCCGCTGGCGCTGACAACGCGCTCAGCTTCTGCCCTGAGTTCCTGAGGTCCGCCTTGTGCACGAACATGTGTAACCCTTCCGTCTTTTTCAACAACGAATTCAACCGGAACATCGCCTTCCAACTCATGCATGACCGCATTCTCCGGATATTTAAGATTTTTGATTAGGAATTGAAGCCACGCGGAAGCCCCTCCCGGAAATTCGGCTTCGAATTCCACCTTTTTAAAAGCACCTGATGTGTCCCAGGCTTTCTTCATATCTTCTGTCACGATAACAATTGCTTCTTTTCCATTCTTAAATTTCACGTAAATCCGATTTTTTGCCTTGTCAATCGTAATAGAAGAAATATTATTTGCGTCAACCTTTTCAAGCTTTTCCCCTGATA
>PLEB01000054.1:2751-16231 GCA_003136915.1 Chitinophagaceae bacterium | reverse complement strand
GGTGTTTGCAAATGCGGTTTCCAGTTCGGATCAATATACTTGTTAATGGCCGTTTCAGGTCTCAGGGTATTATAAACATATTTAAAATTCCAGCATTGAATAAATGCATCAAATTCGGCAATTGCTGTTTTGGCAAATCCGCAAACGGCTGTTGAAAAATCGGAGCCTGATTTTATCGCGGCAATCCCGGCAATGCCCATCCAATGTCCCCCCGGTGAAAACTTCTTGGTACCAAACATGAGGTGTCCTGATACATTCAGCTTAAACGGATTATCGTCCCAGAAATCTGCAATATGCGTCTCCTCAGGCGTGAGGCTGTCAACTACATTTTGAATTTTTTTTACCTCGAGGTAATAAGGACTTTTTTTATTGGTTATATCAAACTTATAGGGAGGCGGCGGACTAAACTCGGTCACACTGTCAATGACCAGGTTGCGTATAGAACTCCAGTGCGGCTCCATGGCCGGAGCATAAGCAGGTGGCGTAGGCACCCAGCGGCCCGGCGAATCCATTACTGAATATTCCGGCGCACCGCGTGTTTGCGCATAATTATCGTGTTTGCTCCAATCCATGATGACGGCTGAAACCGTATCCGCATAAGCTACAGAATTATTTATAACATCCCCTGGCATTCCATGGTCCTTCGCGAGGTTCATCAGGCTGTCCACATATTCTTTCATGCTCCCTTCCGGAAAAGTAACCGATTCTCCCAATTTGCAGAATGCCAGCAGGGCTGCCAACTCATAGTCTATATTCTTCGCGGACTCCGGCTTTGGAACTGATCCCAGGCCATGTAACTGACCAGCAAGCGAATTGTATTTGTCGGGGTAACCTCCGGCAATCACTTCATAGCCTGCAATGGAAGCGTAGAGGTAATTCCTGGAGGCCACGATCGGGCCGAAATTATTTCCCATAACCACTGTATTCAACTCATGAACTGCATCGCAATAAAGATTCGGGTCCTTAAAAACCTTATCATAATCTTTTTTTGTATTGCACGCGGTGAAAACTGCCCCAAAGAATAAAAACAATAAAAACTGCTTCATCGTAATAGTTGATTTATAAACAAGGGTGAATATGCTTTTTACTCTTCACTACCGGGAAAAAATCGGAAGCGTCCTGAATTCTCTCTCAACAGAGGAACAAAATTTCCTGTTTAATCAAATATCAATAGTAAATAAGCGTAGAAAAGAGGTCCGAAGATAAATAAATATTCATATCCAACACGGTCTTCCGGAATTTTTGAACCGGATTTAACGAACACCATAAACCCGGGATCGAGGCTGAACGGGGTTTAAGCGGCGTACAGTTGATTTCAAATATATCAGGAAATAGCTCTTTGAAGGATCACCTGGACAAAGGTGAGCGGAATCCGGAAAATATTGAAGTAATTTTGAGGCAATAAAATGTATTAATAAATCATTCCATGCTTAAGCCGTCCATTGTATTGGCCTCTTTAATGGTTCTTATTTTTTCCTGTAACCAGCACCCAAAACCGGATGCGGCTTATCATTCCCCGGCTTATGGAGACAGTAGTAAGGGCAGGCCCAGATTTACGCGCGATATGGTGGATAATACCCGAGATCCTTCCTGCGGAATGCCTCTGACAGCTATGATCGAAGACACACTCCACTATAAAGGCAAGATTTATGGATTTTGCTCCGATGAGTGCAGGGATGAATTCAGAAAAAATCCTGAGGAATTAGCAAAAGCGGCCGTGATGAAAAAATAATCTTACCCGATGTCGCTTACCGAAAGCATCATTGAAAAGATAAGCAAGGACGGCCCGCTGTCTTTTCATGATTTCATGGAGATGTGCCTATACCATCCGGGATCCGGTTATTATACCAGCCGGAAAATCAGGATCGGGGAAAAAGGCGATTATTATACCAGCCCTCATTTTTCAGTATTATTCGGACAGCTGATGGCAAAGCAGATCGAAGAGATGTGGAAGCTGATGGATAAAGAGCCCTTCACTATTGTGGAATACGGGGCCGGGCCGGCCACGCTTTGCCGGGATATACTGATTTCTCTCAAAAAAAATGATCCTCTCTACCACGGCCTGCGGTATTGCATCATAGAAAAGAGCGAAGCGATGCGCGAAGAGGAAAAAAAAATCCTTCCCGAAAAAGTAAGCTGGTATCACCGAATCGAGGACATTCCGGATTTAACCGGTTGCGTTCTTTCAAATGAGCTGATAGATAATTTCGCGGTTCACCAGGTGCTGATGGACGAACAGCTGATGGAAGTGTTTGTAGATTACCAGAACGGATTCATTGAATTATTAAGACCCGCATCGGCCGAATTAAAAAATTATCTTAGCCAGCTGAACGTTATTTTACCCAAGGGATTCCGCACTGAACTTAATCTGCAAGCCATTGACTGGATACATGATGTAGCCGCCTCACTAAAAAAAGGATTTCTTCTGACCATTGATTATGGCTATCCCTCCTCACAGATGTATAGTGAGCAGCGGAGCGGCGGAACACTCATGTGTTATTATCGTCACACAATAAATGAAAACCCTTTTCAGCATATCGGAGAGCAGGACATTACGGCGCATGTGAACTTTTCAGCCATTGCCCATTGGGGATCAATTTATGGATTACAATGTTCAGGCTTTACCAACCAGGCCCATTTTCTGCAGGCGCTGGGTCTGGCCGCAGATTTAAAGAAAAAGGAAACAGAAATTCCGTTGGCTGATCACAGGGAAATGGAGAAATTAATATATACCTTCTTAATGGATCTTGGAACCAAACTGAAAGTGCTGATTCAACAGAAAGGAATGGATGGAGCCAGACTTTCCGGATTACAATTCGCGAGGCCATTCGTTTGAGGCACCGTTTTACGTGTGCATATTGTGTATTGATCCCGGATTATTCCTCCGCTTTATGCTTAAGGACCTTAGCCTCCACATAAAAAATGGTTTCCTCGGCAATATTCTTGGCCTGATCACCGACCCTTTCCAATTTCCTGATGATGGACAAATTATACAGGGCCTGGTAAATATCCTCAGGATGAGTTTCCAGGTATTTTACGGTGGTCTCCGTAGTGTTCATATTGATCCTGTCCAGGTATTCGTCCTTCTGAAAAACGGTCCTGGCCAGGGCGGTATCTTCTTTTTCAAAGGCAGAAAGCGTATCCTCGAGTATATTGATGGCTTCATCATACATATGAATCGTTTCCGTCGCTTTGAGCAATTCCTTGTTAAAAGGCTTCTCCGCGCTTAATATATGGCTTGCCACGCCATCTGCAATATCCCCGATCCTTTCCAGGTTGGAATTTATTTTTAGAACGGCGAGTGTAAACCTGAGGTCAACCGCAACTGGCGTTAGGAGTGCCAAAATATTTTCGCAATCCCTGTCAATTTTCAATTCAGAACCATTCACCCGTTTTTCCCTCGATACCACTTCCCGGGCAAGGTCCTTGTCAAAATTCACCATGGCTATATTGGATTTTACCAACTGGGAATGCACCAGGTTCCACATATTGATCACCTCGATTTTTAAATGTTTCAGCTCTATTTCTAACTGTGACATAAAATAAAAATTAAAATATTTGTTCCTTAAGGTGCTACTAACTAAAGCGACCGGTTATATAGTTCTGAGTTCGCTTATCCTGCGGATTGGTAAACATTTTTTTTGTTTCATCATACTCCACCAGTTCTCCGAGATAAAAAAAAGCTGTTTTATCACTTACGCGGGCCGCCTGCTGCATATTGTGGGTTACGATAACCAGGGTATAATTTTTTTTCAGCTCATGCAAAAGCTCTTCAATACTGGACGTGGAAATAGGGTCCAGGGCCGAAGTGGGTTCATCCAGCAACAAGACTTCAGGTTCCATGGCTATTGCCCGCGCAATACACAATCTCTGCTGTTGACCACCTGAAAGGAAGGTTCCCTTTTTATGCAGCGAATCTTTTACCTCATTCCACAATGCAGCTTTGGTGAGCGACTGTTCCACTTTAAGTTCTCTCTCCTCTCTGGGAAGTTTCATACCGTTCAATTTATATCCTGCGATCACATTATCATAAATGCTCAGGTTGGGGAAAGGATTAGGGCGTTGAAATACCATGCCTATTTTCAGCCTCACATAAATGGGATGCATTTGATAAACGTTCTCACTATTCAGCAACATTTCACCTTCGGCGTGCGCACCGGGGATCAGTTCATGCATTCTGTTAATGCATCTCAGGAAAGTTGTTTTGCCACAACCGGAAGGCCCCATTACTGCAACCACATTATTCTTGGGTATATCCATGCTCACCTCCTTGACAACGTGATTGGCGCCAAAATAAGCATTGAAATTCCTGCTTTTTATAATTGTACGTTCCATTTTCTTGTTGTCAGCTTCGTGATAATATTGAGTAACAATACAGTAAATAATAATATTAGCGCCGCACCCCAGGCCAGGTCATGCCAATCATCATAAGGACTGGTGGCATAGTTAAAAATCAGGAGCGGAAGACTCTGCATGGGTTTAGTCATATTTGTATTAAGGTAAGGATTTCCAAAAGCAGTAAACAATAATGGCGCAGTTTCACCAGCAATTCTCGCAACGGAAAGTAATATTCCGGAAAGAATCCCACTCATTCCGCAGGGCACGATCACCTTCAGAATTACTCTGTGATAAGGAAGACCCAAAGCCAGTCCGGCTTCTTTCAGAGAAAAAGGTATCAACTTCAGGGTTTCTTCCGTAGAACGGATGAGAATGGGAAGCATCATAATAGCCAGAGCCACACTTCCGGAAATTGCAGAAAAACTGCCGATCGGCTTTACGATCCAGAAGTAAACGACAATACCGATAACGATAGAAGGAACTCCCTGCAATACGTCTACACACAGCCTGCTCCAATAAGATAAGCGGCCGGTTTTATTTTCACTCAGGTATATTCCGCAAAGAATGCCGACAGGCACCGCCATAACAGAAGCAGAAAATACGATCAGTATGCTGCCGATCAAAGCATTTACAATACCGCCACCCGATTCTCCAACCGGTTTAGGTATATGCGTAAGGAACGTCCAGTTTATTTTAGTTATGCCTTCCTTAAAAATATAGAGAATAATGGCTATCAGCGGCAGTGTAATAACAAACGCGAGAAATACAATCAAAGCCTGCGCAAGTTTACTTTTAACCACCCGGTATTTTACCCTGACCTGCATAGTTTATTCGTTGGTGAATCTTTTTATAATGCGTTTCCCGACCATGTTAATTACCACGGTAACCAAAAACAAAACCAGACCGAGTTCGATCAGGGCTGATAGATAAACGGTATGGTCAGCTTCCGTAAATTCATTGGCGATCACGCTGGCCATGGTATTCCCAGGGGCAAAAATGCTTGTGGGGATCAGGCTGGTGTTGCCGATTACCATCGTTACTGCCATGGTTTCACCCAACGCCCTTCCCAGCGATAACAGTATGCCGGCAAACAACCCTGATTTCGTAAAAGGCAGCACCACGCTACGGATCACTTCATATCTGGTAGCCCCCAAAGAATATGCTGCTTCCTTTAATTGAGATGGCACCAGCCTGATCATCTCCCTGCCCAGCGAGGCCGAATAAGGAATGATCATGATCGTAAGAATCAGTGCAGAAGTAAATATGCCTATCCCGTAAGGCAGAACACCCAGTTTGATTTCAAGGGTTCTTACCATCGGCACCAATACAATCAATCCCCAGAATCCATAAATCACGGAGGGAACAGCTGCGATCAATTCAACGGTGTTCTTCAGAAAATTGGAAAGCCATCCTTTGGGTTGGTATTCGCCAAGATAAATTGCAATAGCAAATGAAAAAGGAATAGAAATAATCAAAGCAAGAAAGGAAGTCAGCAGCGTCCCTAACAGGAAAGGAAATGCGCCGTAAACATTGTTTACAGGATCCCAGGTCTTTCCCCACAGATATTTTAAGCCTAATGATTTAAGGGAAGGAATGGATTCAATAACAAGAGTAAGTAAAATGCCAAGCACCAGGACGACCATAGCGCAGCCGATCAGTACCAGTGTGCGCTTAAAGAGTGCCTCTGCCCTGATCTGCCCGCTTGAATTTTTTTCCCTCTTTGTACCTGCTATACTGGTCACTATTTTAAAATGGGTTTACCACTATATGTAGCGGATTTTAAGATCCTTTCTGCCACCTGCAATGCCTGTTTCGACAAAGGTGCGTAATTAAGTGGAGTAGTAAACTGCTGCCCTTCATGGATATTCCACCAAAGCAAATTCAACAATTTGGTTGCCCGGTCAAGGGAGCGGCCACCATAATTTTGTTCCTGATAAATCAATGCCCATGTAAAACCACAGATGGGATAACCATCGGCTGCATCCGTATCCGTTAAAAATATCTTTGAGTCGGCAGGCAATGTAATATTTCCCGCGGCTGTAACGGATGCAAGGGATGGAAGAATGAATTTGCCTTTCTTATTTTTCACTTTAGCGTAATCCATTTTGTTTTGCAGGGCATAGATCAGTTCAACATATCCTACCGCGCCCGGCGTTTGTTTAACCAGTCCGGCTACACTTTCATTTCCTTTGCCTCCCAGCCCGACCGGCCAGTTCACTGCTGACGCGGTTCCCACTTTTGACATCCATTCGGGACTCACTTTTGACAAATAATTTGTAAAAATGTTAGTAGTTCCACTGGCTTCCGCGCGATGCACTACCAGAATGGGAAAAGCGGGCATATTAACTCCCTTGTTGATCCCAACGATCCGCGGATCGTTCCATTGTTTAATCTTTCCCAGGTAAATATCTGCAATGATATCGGGTGTAAGATTGATGTTGCTGCCTCCACCCGGCAAATTATAAGTAATAACCACAGCGCCGGAAGCCATCGGTATATGCAATGCGGGTACGCCCATTTTGGTGGCCTGCTCTCCATTCAACGGCCCGTCCGATGCGCCAAAATCCACAGTTTTATTGGTGAGCTGCAAAATTCCTCCGCCTGAACCGATGGATTGATAGTTAACCTCAACACCTGTTTTCTGATTGTATTCGGAAAATAATTTGGAAAACAGGGGATAAATAAA
Organism: Chitinophagaceae bacterium; assembly: GCA_003136915.1. Classification (GTDB taxonomy): domain Bacteria; phylum Bacteroidota; class Bacteroidia; order Chitinophagales; family Chitinophagaceae; genus Puia. The sequence goes on along the minus strand of PLEB01000054.1, from coordinate 9,207 downwards.
AGTGCTGCCTGCACCAAGAATTGTTTTGTCATTCTGAGCTGAGGCATGAAACTGAATCCCCGCTGTGGCCGATACGATCATTAAGGCCATTAAAATATTGTGTTTTATAATCAGAGCTTTTTTCATACTTATTTATTTTTTTATTTTAATATGACTTGCCAAAACTATAGAAGAAGGTAAGCCTCCACACTAAATCATAATCGGCATTAGAATTGGCGAGTTGGGTTGCATAATGATTATACCAGACATTGGGCATAAAATGCACATTCTTCGCAGGCATAAAATCTAAGCCGGCCGTGAAGAATTGCTGCTTGTAGGTTTGATCACCCGTGGCTGTGACACCCTTGCTATATGAATTGTCGTTATAGTTACCCGTATTGCCTACATACTTGCTGTAGGTATTGTTGTCTACCTTATTATTCGGATTGTAAGCATCAAAGCGGGCAAAAAATCTGAGCTTGGTCTTAACTATATCTCCATGTACATAAAAAGAAATGCCGTTTGCTGCTGTGCTCAGGGTATCTACGCCACCTGCAATTTTTGTAGCAAAATTGTCGCTCTTCAGGTTGTTGACAAAAAACTCAAGGCCAACTGTAAATCCATTTCCCGGATCAATCCCTTTTGTAGTTGCGGCGCTGTTAAAGGCTATATATCCTTTCCACATTTGGCGGGAATGATGCCAGGTCGGTAGCCAGTTTAATCTTTCATAATCGCCGTAAATATCAAATACAAGTTTCTTATTTAGAAAATAAGCGTAAACGTCTCCATAAAACCATTTAAAGTTATCTGCTTCGGGTTTTGCACTGCTACCATTACCCACCATGAGGTCATAACCAAAGTTCTTGGTTTGCGGATCAAAAACACCCTGGAGGCTTGCTCCAAGGTCGTAAGAAGGTGTCCGGCGTATATCCGAAATGGTTCTTTCTATTGACCTGTAATTCCACATTTTTTCGGATAATAACGGAAAAGCCGGGGTAGCAATCTGTCCCACAATGAAATCAGTCCCTTTCCAGATATTCTTCCAGCGGATATTCATTAATTTGATATAGAAGGATAGCTTGTTATTCAGCAATTCATCACCACTTGCAGCAGCGGATGAAGGTGGGTTTCCAGCTGGAAAGTTATCTTCAGCTGCCAATAAAAGCTCGGCAGAGAACTTTTTGCTGATATTATAATCATACCCCAAATAAATACGCCGAAATTGAAAAGAGGTCCGCTCTTTTGGTATACCGGTGTACTGGTTACTGCCACCACGGTTTAGCGAATCCTGGTGACTCTTAAAAGCAAAATCACCGAATGCATATCCCCATATTCTTCCTGAATTCGGAGTGCCTGCTTTAAATGCGGAGTCTGAATTCAGCAGGTACTGGCCGTTTGAATCACCTGGAAGAAGAGTAAAGAGTAGAAGGAAGGCCGAAAGTCTGAATAGCGTTTTGGCTGTTAAAAAAATTCTCATAAAATTTTTAATTTTTTTAGTTGGTCGCATGCAAATGAATTACTGTTTTATGAATGCATTGTTATGGAGATATTAACAAAATGTTACTTCGGATACTAGCATAGAACGATGCATTTCAAACCAGACTTAACAATTTGATAACCCAGTTCCGCGGCCTGTTTTGCCGGTAATTACGAATTGTATATTTGATAAAATTGTGCAGGTCCATCCGATCATGAAGGAATATTCAGAAAACCAGGTAAAATTACTGTCCCAGGAATTCAAAACGCTCAAAAAGTATATTGATAAACTATTATTTTTTGACCAGCATTTTGGTATCATTCCTTTTCCATTTCCCGCTTTCGATCCTGCCCTTTTATTTTTCTTTGAAAAGGATAAAACGGATGCCCTGACGGAGATTTTTAAGAAAGAACGGAAGAATCCCCTGCTTACCGAAAGGCGTTTTTCCTTTGAAGAAGATTATTGCTTCAATATAAAACCGGCAAACTCCAACCGCTCGGTTTACAGCACCTATATTCTCTCAAAATTCCTTTCATTCCCACAAGATTTTGAGGAATACATTAAGAAGCAGGCACCGGGTGCGGGTATTAAAAGCTACTCTGTAACCCGCCTGCTGGATGGTTCAAACGGAATAATCAATTCCATAGAGAATAAGCTGCTCAACGATTATGATAAAACCCTGAAAATCCACTGTATGACCGTGTTTTACAAGGGCTATTATGATGCTTTTATAAGGCGGGTGAAACTTCCGGGCAAGAAAAGAAAATTCACGGAGTTATTTTTATACGCCCAGGGAATTCTCTATGCAAAATACCTGGAGACCCTAAAGCAGTTATATGCCCGGAAGCTGCTGGAAAAAACGGTCTTTAACCTTCCTTCCGTGCACCTGGAAAGTAAAATCAGTTTGTTGAGAGAATTTGGCGTAATTGATCTGTTCAGGAAAAAATACGCCGTCCCGGACAGCAAAATATTTGAGGAGAAGATTTCAAGAATTCTTTGCCTGGAGGCCGATGACAACCCGGAAGCTTAATGGGAAAAACTGCGTATCTGTGCGTGCATGCTTTCGTAAGCGTCAATGGCTGATTTCAGTTCAGCGTTCATTTCAGAAATTCCAAATTCAGGTGAGTGCATTTCCGCTTCCTCGGAATAGGATTTGTCGTACCATCTTCCGTCTGCAACAGTTTTGTAAAACTTCAGCTTGAGCTGGTCAGCCTTTAGCGGGCTGTCAAAAAAGACATAGTATTCAATAAGCGGTACTTTATCAACTGAAACGGAATACAGACCTTCCCTTAATATAACCAGGGAAAATGATGATTTTCTTACTTCTCCGGCCCTATTGAGAAGGGCAAAATGCATCTGAAATGTTTCCGGCATAAGACTGATTGTATGGAAAAGCTATTGCAAAAATGGCTCTGGATGCCTAAATCCCATATTAATTTAATGTTACCAAAATCTGAAGAAAAGGGTTTGTACAGGCCGGGGGAATTCTATCGTTTACGATCTTCGTGCAATGGCAATAAAGACTAAATTATAAATGGGTAAGCTGCAATTCGTTACCACGGCTGATGGTTCTAAAACACTCCTTCACCCCACAACAGGCGAACATTATCACTCTATGAACGGAGCTGTCGGGGAGAGTCAGCATGTTTTTCTGGAATCGGGGTTGAAATTTTTTCTGAGGCACCATCCGGTTAATCCAGTAACCATTCTTGAGGTTGGCTTCGGAACCGGACTAAATTTCCTGCTTAGCGCGCAATTTTGTCAGGATGAGCGGCTTGGTCTGCAATATACGGGCATTGAGTCGAACCCACTATCCCCCGAAATAGTCAGTCAATCCGGATATGATGAATACGTAAGCAAGAACACATGGGATCTTTTTATTTCCGGATATGAGCCGGCCATGCAACGGGAAATGAGATTTCCAAATAACATCCTATTGGAAGTAGTTCTTCAGAACGCTTCCGGCTATAATTCAGCAAAGCGGTTCGACATCCTTTACTTCGATGCTTTTTCTGCAGGATCCCAGCCTGAAATGTGGACCGAACAGATGCTCAGCCAGGTATGCCGGCATCTGAAGGTGGGAGGCCTTTTTGTAACCTATGCGATGAACGGAAATCTGAAAAGAAATATAAAGGCCCTTGGATTCAGTCCTGAGAAAATACCCGGCGCCTCAGGCAAACGGGAAATGCTCAGGGCCACAAAAATGGACTAACATTCTCCCTGGAACAGGTAAATAACAGGATGGTTGATTTTCGTTACCAGGATTATTCAAAAAAAACTGGCTGATCTTGTCCTAAATTCAATTTGCCAATTGACAAGCTATCATTATTCAATCAAACTTATTTTTTATGAACCAGTTCTTGATCATTGTAAGAGGTAGCGATCATTCCACTTCATCCCCTGAACAAATACAAAAGCGAATGGCACTATTCGGAGAATGGATGGAAAAAGTGCTGGCCGGCCGTTATGTAGGTGGGGCTCCGCTGGAAGATACGGATGCCCGCTTCCTCAAATCTAAGAATGAAATACTTACTGATGGACCATTTATGGAATCCAAAGAAATGATTTCCGGATATGTCATCATAAACGCGAATGATATTCAGGAAGCGACGGAGTTGACCAAGCAATGTCCCTTATTGGGGCAATTTCAACTGGAATTGCGGAGACTAAAGCCCATGATGTAATAACTGTTGAATGATGTCATCCCAAACTACAGATGTGCCTTCACTGATCGACCATCTTTTTCGCCAGGAGGCGGGAAGGATGGTCGCTATTTTAACGCGCCTGTTCGGCATCCATAACATGGAACTGGCAGAGGACGTGCTTCAGGACACATTGCACCAGGCATTAAAGGATTGGAATTCTGGAGAAATTCCTGACAATCCTGCCGGGTGGCTTATGGTGGTCGCCAGGCGCAAAGCGATCAACACGATCAAACGGGAAAGATTATTTCGCCATTTCGCCAGTGATATGGATGCCTTGTTAAGATCTGAATGGACCGCCTCCTATACCATGGATCATATTTTCCTGGAAGATGAAATAAAAGACAGTCAGCTGCGGATGATCTTCACCTGCTGCCATCCTGCTTTACCCGCCGAAGCGCAGGTTGCGCTGACATTAAAAACGCTCTGCGGCTTCAGCATTTCTGAAATCAGCTCTGCTTTGCTTACAAATGAATCCAATATTAATAAGCGTTTATACCGTGCAAAAGAAAAAATACGGAATGAACAGATCGATTTTACCGTGCCTTCCGGGCAAATGCTGCTGCACCGGCTTGATTCAGTTCTGCTGGTGATCTACCTGTTATTTAATGAAGGATATAATGCAACAGGCGATAACCTCACGATCCGAAGGGATCTTTGTCTCGAAGCCATGCGCCTGGCAAAGCTGCTGATTGAAAAACCCATCACCAACGATTATCCGCCAATCTATGCCCTGCTTGCACTCATGTGTTTTCATGCAGCCCGCTTTGATGCGCGGATCGACAGTAATAATTGCCTTATCATCCTGGAAGAGCAGGACAGGGATCTTTGGGATAAGGAATTGATCACGCAAGGATTTGAATTTCTTGTTCAATCAACCGCAGGCGACAGCGCAACCGCCTATCACCTCGAGGCGGCTATTGCCGCGGAGCACTGCCTTGCACCGAATTTCCAGGAAACCAACTGGAGCAAGATCCATATATATTATAAGGCCCTGGAAAAATTGAAACCTTCTTCCGTCATCAAATTAAATCTGGCCATCATTATAGGTAAAAGGGATGGTCCTGAGGAAGCCATCCGTTATCTGAATGAACTTAAAAAGCACAAAATGCTCGAAAACTATTATCTTCTTTATGCTTCCCTGGGAGAATATTATTTTCAGTCGTCCCGAAATGATAAGGCATTGGAAAATTTCGCCATAGCAAAAAAGCTGGCTAAATCTCCGGCAACAAAGGAATTGCTGGAAAGGAAAATGGGGAAATGTTTAAACACGCCCTAAAAAAAAGTTGCCTCCTTACAGAGGCAACAGCAAAGCGGGACAGGGGTATGGCTTTTATCCTTTAATGAAATCCTGCATTGTATCCATTACACCGTCTTTGGTGATCCTTATGACCTTAATGCTTGTTTTGTCTTCCAGGTATACCAGGTAAACGCCATTTTCGATGGTTTCCACATCTTCAACCTGCGTAATGGTAAAATCAAAATAAGTGCTTTTTACAATGGTCCTCAGTTCGCGGGGAAGTTTGTCTTCGCCTGAACAAGTAAGGGATGATTGCCAGCGGCCTTTTTTATCATAAAAGACCCTGTTGCTAAAGCCATTCAACTTGAAATAAGTCATGTAGCCGCCGGTTACGTTAAACCATCTTTCGTTAGTGGCTGCTGCAAAACGACTTTTGAAGTCTTTAATAGCTTTCACGCTGATAGTGCTTCCCAATCTGGCGTTGCTGGTATCCAGGTAACTCGGGTTTTCCTGGGCAGCAATGCGCTGAATGGATTTGGCAAATGTTGGGGTGGCTGTAAATGCATACACATTACCTGTGCTTTGAGCATTCGCGAAGCCGATGAGTGCTGAAAAGGAAATACATCCTAAGGTCAGCGCAATCAAGATTTTTTTCATTTTTGTAAGATTTAATAGTTAACGAAATTGATTAAGTGACAGGGTAGGGATGTATTGATTCCGGAATGTTCTGAAATAATTAATCGTGGTATTTCATGAGGGGGAAACAGAAATATGGGTAAGCGGTGATTTTTGCTTAAATTGGATGGCAACACCAGACTGACTATGGACAGCGTCGATTACTTTCATAAAGAAGACCGGGAAATAATCGAAAAGCTCCGGCGGGGAGGTGTTGACAGAAGAAAAAGTGAAGAACATTTATTCAACAGGTTTTCTTATTTCATAAAGGAAGGCATGCGTAAGCACGCTTTAGCGGAAGATGATTCCTTTAATGCCTACTCAGATACGATACTGGCCGCGATAGAAAGAATAAGCCGGACAGACTTTCAGGGCCGCTCCTC
>PLEB01000054.1:2306-2676 GCA_003136915.1 Chitinophagaceae bacterium | reverse complement strand
GATAAATGCAGGCAATTATTATTGCTATGGGGAGAAAGTTACAGCGATAAGGAGATTTCAGCCATGCTAAAATACAAAACAGCCGATGTGGTGAAAACAAGCAGGCTTCGTTGCCTGGATAAATTGCGAAGATTATATAAAGTAATATAAACGATTGTGGACAACCTGGATTATATAGACCGTTATTTCAAAAATGAACTGGCACCGGAGGGAGCCAGGCAATTCGGAGACAAGATTGAATCGGATCCCGCCTTTGCAGAAGAAGTTGCTTTTTACCTGACAGCGCTTGAAGTGTCCGGCGAAGATGCAGAAGCTGGGAAAAAACAACGATTCCAGGAACTTTACCGGCAAAAAACAGCTTCCGAAAATA
>PLEB01000054.1:0-2225 GCA_003136915.1 Chitinophagaceae bacterium | reverse complement strand
GGCTCAGTTTGAAAAGATCATCCAATCCGATACTTCCAATTCCAGGGCAAAAAAATATGCCGGAATTGTTTCTCTCCGCCTTAAGGAATATGATAAAGCATTAGGCTATTTTGAGCAGCTTGAGACGTATTCGACCCTTTATACGAATCCTGCTTTATTTTACCAGGCTCTTACCCTAATGGAACGTAACCATGCCGGAGACACCGGGAAGGCAAAACAACTCCTTCAAAAAGTAGCCCGGGATGGGCTCGAAGAAAGTGAATCTGCGCAGGCCTGGTTAAAAAAATGGTAACTAATTATTCACTCTAAAATTAAGATTATGGTTAATCTTTCAAAAATCCGGATCAGTCATTGGCTGTCTTACGATTTATACACGAAACAACCTTTGGACAAACCTACCCAGGTTCAATATTTAGGGACGATAAAGCAAAATCTGTTTGCCTACCTCCGTCCCCTTATTAGTACAAAAGAACAGATAGGCCTGATTGTCAATTTGTACGCCAACGCTAATAATCCCTATCTGTATTATCTGGCAGCAGACTATCAGATTTCAACAAAAATGCCAAAGTTGGAACAAGGATTCATTCAGCCCGGCACGACCAACGAGTCTGCTACGGGTGGGACGCATAACCCTCCGGGAGGTCCTCCTTCACCGCCGGCCCCTCATATTTTGGTAGGGACCAATTTCAATGAATACGGAGATTCCTTTCTGCGGGTTGAAGCAAACACCCAGGTTGAAAACCAGTTAGGCAGTTCTCAGGAAGCCGGGCAGGTGTTGGCTGCGGAGCGTTGATGTCAAGATGAATGCGATATGGAAAAGAAATGTTTCATTTTTATATGCTCCTTTCTTTTCCCGGTAGTATCCGTATTGGGTCAGTGTCCGATCAGGGATAGTTTATGGAAAAAACTGATTTTCATAAGGGACTCCTCGACCCTGTCCGCGAAAGATCAATTGCATGAATTATTGAGCTGTGAGACAGAGATGAATGTATGCGCTGGCCCAAGGGATTCCGTTTATGCTTTGTTGCAACAACGGATCGCCGTAGCCTATTACAAAATGGCCAATTATCAGCGAGCGGAGACCAGTATCGGACTGGCAATAGATGCTATTTCCGCCAATTCAGGAAAGCCTTTTGTAAACCCAAAGCACCTCATAAGGAATTATTATATATTATCCCTGATCCTGAATTCTTCGAACCGGCCAAACGAAAAGATGCAGGCAGAAGACAGCTGCATTTCGATATCAATCCGGACGGGCACCGGAGATTTATTTGTCTTGTCAGTGATCCTTGCAAGAGTTGAATACCTGTATAATGCCGGCGATTTCCATAGTTGCATCAGCTATGCAAAGGAAGGAGAGATGATCGTTACGAAATCAAATCTGCAGCGGGACAGCTTATCCTATTTAATGAATTTCTTTATCTGGAGAATAAATGCGGTGATTCGGTTGAAAGAATTTGATGAAGCTGAAAAATTGCTGACTCTTAAGATAGAAGAATTTAAGAAAGCCAATAGTGACTATTATCTCGGAACGCTCTATGAACGATTGGCAGCGGTGAAAATTGAGGAATCAAATTATTCAGAGGCCCTACTCTATTTTAACCAAGCGCTTGCGTTCGATAATAAGAACCGGATTTTTGCGAGCTGTATGACTACGGCAGAGAATAAGGGATTTTACCTGTATAATAAGAATAGTTTGAATGATAAGGTAAAAGCGATTCATTGTTATACTCAGGCTCTTCATTTTGGTTCCTTGGCGCTTCCACACGCAAGTGCTTACGACTCCCAGCAGGTAACCTCAGAATCCTTCAATATTTATGTGAACATAGCGAATACCTACGCACTGGTTCGGCTTTATGATTCTGCCCAGTTTTTTTTTCAGAAAGGGTTTTATCTTTTAAAAAACGGATTCAGGGAAGAAGATATATTGGACAATGCAAATAATAAATTCTTAGAAGGCAAAAATAAATATTATGTAATCATTGCTTTATTAGACAGGGCTGAAGCTTATTTAAGCCAATATCAGGTTTCCCATAATTCTGATTGCCTGAATAAAGCCGCCAGGATCTATACGATTGCTGAACAATTGCAATACCGTATCAAAACCGAACAGATCGATTGGAATTCCCAGTTATTCTGGAGGAGTACCCTGCGCCGTTTGTATGAGCATGCAATTGAAACTTATTATTTAATTGGCAATACCGGGCTGGCTTTGTATTACTTTG
>PLEB01000422.1 GCA_003136915.1 Chitinophagaceae bacterium | reverse complement strand
AATACATTTATAAAAAGGCTACAACTTTAACGGTCCCTTCTTTGCAACAAAGAAATATTGCCCAGGACGTATTTCGCGGAATGACGATTTGTTTTATGATAATTGTGAACAATGCCGGATCTGACACTTCCTTTTCTCCATTGCAACATGCAAAATGGAATGGCTTTACACCAACAGACCTGGTATTTCCTTCTTTCTTATTTGCCGTCGGAAATGCGAAAAGTTTTGTTATGCACAAATGGGGGAACATGAAGCAATCAAAAGTGGTATGGAAAATTTTAAAACGCACGGCCCTTATTTTTTTATTAGGGTATCTTATGTATTGGTTTCCTTTTTTCGACCTTGATAAAAACCAGCATATTATTGCTGCTCCCATACGTAATACAAGGATAATGGGTGTATTGCAAAGAATTGCTTTGTGTTACGGTATTGCCGCCCTTATGATTTATTTTCTAAAAATCAGGACAACGGTTATTATTTGTGTAATCCTTCTTTTTTTATATTGGATACTGTTATATTGGTTTGGCGATGCTTCAGATCCATTAAGCTTGCAGGGCAATGCAGGCTTTAAGCTGGATAAATGGCTGATAGGGGAAAGTCACATGTATCATGGTGAAGGTGTGGCTTTTGATCCTGAAGGATGGCTGAGTACCTTACCCGCCATCAGTAACGTGGTGGGCGGATTTATAGTAGGCCGGTGGATACAACAAAAAGGAAATACCTACGAAGGATTAACGAAATTATTGATGGCAGGTTTTGCGTTATTGGTATGTGGTTATTTCTGGGATTTACTATTACCCATCAATAAAAAATTATGGACAAGCAGTTTCGTCATTTATACAATTGGATTGGATTGCATTATAATTGCAGTGCTCAACTACATCATTCAGTTTAAAAAGAAAGTAAAATGGGCAGAATTTTTCCAGGTGTTTGGAAAGAATTCCTTATTTATTTATTTGCTTTCAGAATTATTGAATACAGTTTTTTCTATGATACCCGTCGATCCTCATTCAAATTTGTTCAGGTGGATATATCAAAATATCTTCAGCTATGCGGGGCTGTATTTAGGTTCTTTACTCTTTGCAATTGCTTATATGCTGCTTAGCTGGTTAGTGGGTTACTGGATGGATAAAAGAAAAATTTATGTGAGGGTGTAAAAAATAATTTCAAAGAAATCGTTTATACGCATTTTATTTTTCATATTCCGGATAACATTTTAAAAATCCGCACATCAACACTTAGTTGCCGAAAGAGGGTTAAAAAACGATGTCATTTTATTTTTCATTTACCAGCCTAGCCTGTTTCTATTTTATCCAGATGATTTTTTTAAGTTGTTTTTTCTTTTTAATATTTGTACTTCTTTAAATTAATAATTACTCAATGCGTATAGCTATTAATGGGATGGGCCGTATTGGACGGCTCCTGTTCAGAAGATTGATAGAACATGAACAATTTAAAATTGTTGCGGTAAATGATACCATGCCTGCTGAGAATCTCGCTTACCTTCTTAAATATGATTCAGTATATGGAACTTTTGCCGGTAATATCGCTACCGGCGATGAATCTATAGAAGTGAACTATAAAAAGATAGCTGTATTTCAAACCGGGGATCCCGCTAAACTTCCCTGGAAAGATCTGGATATTGATGTAGTGCTTGAATGTACCGGCAGCTTCACCACCAAAGCGGGCGCAGAAAAACATATACAGTCGGGCGCTAAAAAAGTTTTATTATCAACAACGGGTGCAGCAGATATTCCATTACTGATTTATGGCTTCAATCAAACCAGGTTAACTCCGGAAATAAATATCATTTCTCCCGGTGGCTGCATGACCAATTGCTCGGTTCATATTCTTTATATTCTCAACTCAATTAGCATCAAATCTGCTAATATAACTATACTGCACTCTTATACTTCACGGCAGGAGCTGGTGGATGCGCCCAATAAAAACTTCAGGCGTGGGAGGGCGGCAGCAGAATCGATTATCCCTGTTGAGATAGACCTACATAAATCATTGGAACGTTTGATGGCCGGCATGCAAAAGAAGATTGCTTCTTCTTCTATAAGAGTACCGGTGGCAAATGGCGCCATGGCTTTTTTCTCAATCCAGTTAAACGATGACGTAAATGTTGAACAGGTAAATTTGCTTTTCAAAAAAGCTTCCCAAAATGCATACCAAGGAATTCTTGATTACACAGAGGAACCGGTAGTGTCATTGGATATCAAAGGAAATCAGCATTCATGTATTGTTGATGGAACTCTTACATCTGTAATCGGAAATCATCTTAAAATCGTTGCATGGTTTGATAATGAATATGGATTCACCAGCCGTATGATTGATTGGATGGGAGTATTGGATAAGCTGTTGCCTGCAGAGAATGGGAATAGGAAATAAGGAACTCATGGATGAAAAAAAATATAATCCCGGGGATAGACAGGCAAAGCTTTGTGCAGATGTGTGTCCGTGTTTTCTTTTAAACAGTGTACTTGCTGCAATTTCTAATTCCTGATTTCTT
>PLEB01000408.1 GCA_003136915.1 Chitinophagaceae bacterium | reverse complement strand
TTAGATATAATATGAAAATAAATAAATGCCCTCCCGAGGCAGCCAAAATTCCTTTGGAAATACGAAATTCCCCAGAATAAATATCGGAAAAACGGGTCTGGTGCCGGAGTATAGCCTGCGATCAGATTAGTACACTAGCTGAGCAGGTCCTGTTGAAAAGCGGGCTTCCTTCTTTGAAGGGATGCCTGCTCATATGCGAATGCCATGGAGATTAATGCCGGCTCCGTGTATGCATCACCGTAAAAAGAGATGCCGATGGGCAGCTCATGCACTAATCCCATGGGGACTGTAATATGGGGGAAGCCGGTGATTGCTGCCGGCGTTGATAATGAAGGCCCATTGTCATAATCGCCATTCACCAGATCAATGCAGCATGCGGCCCCGTTGGTAATGCCGGTCAGAGCATCCAGTTTATTCGTGGTCATCAGGTTTGTGATAGTCTGCCGGAAACCGGTTGTTTTTGCGAGAGCATCCAGGTATTCCTTGCTATCAAGATTTCCCTTGCCATTACTTTCAATCAGCGTATCCTGATTAAAATAAGGCATAGTTACCGATTCATTGGCGACGTTAAAAGAAATAACTTCCTTCAGGGATTTAACATGGGCCTGAGACGAAGCCAGATAACGATCCAACCCGTCCTTGAATTCATACAACAATACCTGGAATTCAGCATTTCCCAAAGCCTTTAGCGGGCCAAGCACATCCACTTCAATCACTGTTGCACCCTGCGACTCCAATATTTTTACAGCATTCCGGATCAGCGCTACCAGAAATGGATTTCCTTCCAGATGGGATTTTTCCAGTCCTAATCTTTTTCCCTTCAACCCGTCACTGTTTAGAAAAGAAGTATAATCCCTTAACCCTTTTCCTTTACTGCTAAGTGTTGCCGCATCGAGGGGATCTTCACCCGTACCGGCGCCTAGTAATATGGCAGCATCCTTTACGGTGCGGGCCATGGGACCGGCAGTATCCTGTGTTGCAGAAATGGGAATGATCCCCGTGCGGCTCCATAAACCAACCGTAGGTTTTATACCGACCAATCCGTTAACAGATGCCGGCGAAACGATCGAGCCGTCTGTTTCCGTTCCTACACTAACGGTGCAAAGATTAGCCGCTGTAGCAGAACCGGATCCGGCGCTGGATCCAGAAGGATTTCTGTCCAGGATATAAGGACATTTTGTTTGGCCTCCACGACTGCTCCATCCACTTGTAGAATGGGAGCAACGGAAATTAGCCCATTCGCTTAGGTTTGTTTTGCCCAATAAAACAACACCGGCTTCGCGAAGTTGATGCATAATAAAAGCGTCTTCTTTTGCCCGGTTACCCAACAGCGCCAGCGATCCTGCCGTTGTCATTTGCTGATCCCCGGTATTGATGTTGTCTTTTACCAGGATAGGAATTCCATGCAATGCGCCTCTTATCTTTCCCTGCTTTCTTTCACTGTCCATTCGTTCTGCAATGCTAATGGCGTCTGGATTAATTTCAATCACTGTGTTGAGTTTCGGCCCCTGCCTGTCTATTTGTTTAATGCGATCCAGGTACGCTTTCGTTATCGAGACGGAAGTCGCTTCGTTCTGCTGCATTTTTTTTTGCAAATCGGTGATAGAAATTTCCTCCAGATTAAATACTGGCGGAATCCGGGAATTTGAATTATCCCGCTGGTGTATTCCGGATGCCTGAAGTGATCCGAGGCCGGCCGCAGTGAGGCCAATCCCCGTCAGTGAGCCGGTTTGCAAAAATTTTCTTCTGTTCATAAGCGTTGTTTGAATAAAATTAAGCTAATGAAAGTAGATCCTGAATTTGAACTGGCTGCCTTCTTTAGAAAAAATCAGGAGCTGTCATGAAGATCCGGTTGGCATAGATTCTTTGACCGATTCACTGAAGTGTGGAATATAACTCTTTAAGTGGCAGAGATGTAGCTGAAAAATTTTTAAATTTCACTCAAAAAAATTACTTTTAGCCGTTGTGGACGCTTCTCCGCATCTGCGGCGCAGAACTATTCTTAAAAATTAAGAATCCAATTCTTTAGATGAAAGCCGCCGTGTAAATACCTAAACCGAAAAGTATGTCCAGACCCTCTACAGATAGCAGAACACTTGCTGCCATTGACAAACGGTCAAACCTTACACGTAAAGAGTTGATCGAAGAATACGTCAAGCCGGCAATTCCGGTAGTGCTTACAGATGCTGTGAGTAAATGGAATGCCATGGGAAAGTTCACACCTGCATTCTTCAAAGAAAAATATGGGCATCTCACCAAGGAAGTCAAGGGCGTTACTTACAATATGGCTGATTTTGTTGACCGGATGCTAAATGCGTCCGCAGAAAATCCTGCGCCTTATCCTTTCAGCTTCAATGTGGAAAAGAGTTTTCCGGAATTGCTGAAAGAAATGCGCCCGGATATCGTATACGGAAAAGTAGACCGAATCAATCACCCGCTCGTTCCACGGTCGATGATTTACGGAACGGAAATTTATGAACTTTTTTTGGGCGGCCGCGGATCCGCTTTCCCTTTTCTGCATTTTGATGCGCTCTACATGAATACGCAGATCACGCAGGTTTATGGATCAAAGGAATTTTTTCTTTACGGCCCGGACCAGAATAAATATATGTACCCTCAAAAGAATAATCCTAAATTTTCATCCGTGGATGTATGGAATCCCGACTATACGCAATTCCCATTATTCCGCGAAGCCAGATCTGTTGTTGTTACGGTGAATGAAGGAGAAACTTTATTCTTTCCCTGCGGATGGTGGCATACCACCAAAATTCATGAGCCCTGCATAACGCTTGGACGCGCACAACTCAATGGCACAAACTGGAATCGTTTTTTAAAGGATGAATACAAGGTCTGGAAAAATCACCATCCGGTTGCTGCTCCCCTGGTTTATTTGTACGGAAGATTGTTGCATCCGTTTTTGAGCTTTCAGGAGTTTTTGAGTTAGTGTTGATGGTCAACCTATCTCCATCCTCCGCCCAAAGCCCGATACAATTCAACCACCGCATCTAATTTCTGCCGACGGATGGAGGCCAGATTCAATTGCGCCTGTAAAGCGTTCTGCTGTGCCGTAACCACTTCCAGATAATTGGCCATATCAGATTGAAATAAATATTGTGCATTGGATACGGCAGCTTTCAGGGTATCGGTCTGGGATTATCGTTTTTTGGCGGGAACTCAGCGGTCCCGGTTTCACAACATAAATTTTGGTGCAGTAAGGGGCTTATTTTATTCCATTACGATCGTTTGTATGGAATGCGGCAGGCTTGTAATGGCTGCCGCCTTTCCTTTTATCCATAGATGGTAATTGATTTTTTCGCCACTCTGGTTCATCACCACCGTTATGATTGACCCATCGGGATTACGGAATGCCGTTGTGAGTATTTGCCCCCGGCTCGAAGAACTGATTATCCTTTTAGCGCCGGGCTTGATGAACCTGGAGAAATGGCCGATATAATAAAAGGAGTTCAGATAAGTGAGCTCGCCGGTTTGCGTGTTGGCATGCACAGGCGCAAAGCAGAAATTACCCACATGATTCGGGCCACCCTTTTCATCCAGGAGAATATTCCAGTCGGTCCATGCTACCGTTCCGTCATTAAAATCCTCGATCATATTCCTTCCATATTCCTCGCCCCATTTCCAGTCATTTAATGAATCAGGATTGAATCTATCAGGACAGCCTTCTGTAAATATGAGGTTGGTATTCGGATACGCTTCGGCGACGCGTCTTACATTATCAAATATT
Source organism: Chitinophagaceae bacterium (assembly GCA_003136915.1). Lineage (GTDB taxonomy): Bacteria > Bacteroidota > Bacteroidia > Chitinophagales > Chitinophagaceae > Puia. The sequence goes on along the minus strand of PLEB01000408.1, from coordinate 5,893 downwards.
TTCCCTCCACCGGTCCAGCTTTCATACCAATGAAAACCCACGCCCCATACGTATTTGGCCGCTTCAGGATCATCGAGGACCGTGCTGGCCCGCTGGTATAACAAATCGCGGTTGTGATCCCAGGCAATTATCTTCTTATCTCCCAGACCTGCATGTTGCAGCGTGGGCCCAAGGAAATTCTTTATGAAATCCCTTTCTTCATTGCCCGTGTAGATACAGGATTCCCAGGTCTGCGTGGCCATGGGTTCATTTTGCGTAGAGAGTCCCCAAATGGGTATGCCTGACTTTTCATAAGCTTTGATAAACGCAACATAAAAATTGGCCCAGCTCTGATCCATCGCAGGAAGCAATTTCCCTCCGTGGAGCATATCATGATTATCCTTCATCCAGGCAGGAGGGCTCCAGGGAGTGGCAAAAACAGTGAGTTTTCCCCCCGCGGCTGCCATGGCCTGTTTGATAAAAGGAATGCGGTATTTTTCATCGTGTGCAATGGAAAAGGATTTCAGCTCGGGATCATTGTCTTTCACGTAGCTGTATGATTCACTCGAGAAATCACAGCTTTGAATATTCGTGCGCGCCAGTGTATAGCCGATACCGATTTTCGGATCATAATAGTTTCTCAGGATCTCGGCCTGCTTTGCTTTTGGAAGTTTGGCGTAGGTTTCAGCAGATGCATCAGTCAATGCACCCCCGATACCCATAAAAGTTTGAAAGGATTTATCCGGATCTATGAATATGCAGGGTTGCGTTTCCAGCGGCTGTCCGAAATCAGTTAATTCCACCGAATCCGTAGGACTAAGCCTCAGGCTCGTATTTTCTGCCGTGGAATAAACCATGATCTTTCCCTGAAAGGCAGATGCCCGGAAATGCAAATTACGTTTAGTATCAGCGGGGTGCTTTGGCAAGGAAAAAGCCAGTAAGACAGACCCGATGCCGAGAAACAGAATTTTATTCATAAGCGAAATTTTGGAGGAACAAAGGTAAAACGTTTCATCCGCCCCCGATCATTGTTTAAGAAAGGCGATAACCTGGTCGGCGAATGGTTTTGTACCGCTGGTTTCGTTGTGATTTCCGGGTACCGTAATGTAGATGGAATGCGGGATCAGGGCTTGAAGGGCAGGTGCTGAACCATTGGTACTGTCCACATCTCCACGTATCAATAAAACGGGCTGCTTTATTTTCCCAAGGTCTTCCGGAGAAGTAAACGGTTGCTGCTTTTGCATATATGCAAGCGAAACGGAATCCAGTTTTTGTTTCCTTACATAGCTTTTCATTCCCTCAAATTCAGGAGCCGGGGAATGGATCAGGGATTCATACAATGCTTTTGGCAATTTCCAGGAGGTATCGGTAAAGGCCGCACCCATTCCACCGATTACGGCTTTATGCACGCGCGGATCATTCCGCAATACCCGCGCCGCAATGATGGATCCTCTCGAATAACCGATCAGGTCATAGCTTTTGATTTTCAAAAAATCCATCAACCCCATGATATCCCTGCATTCCGCATCGTTGGCAAATGCCTCCTCCCGGTGTGGATGATCCGATCTGCCATTTCCTCTTAAATCTATTAGGATCACCTCAAATCCCTGATCCAGTAACTGCTTATACAAATCGCCTCGTTTCCACCCACTGCTGTTGCCCATAAACCCGTGAAGCAGCAATACCGGATCCCCGGATCCGTGCTTCTCGAAATAAATTTTAGTATTGTCGAATGAAGTATAAAAACCTGTGTCTATCACAGGTGCCACGACATTGGCTCCTTGCTGTGCAAACGATTTTCCGGAGAAGAGGAATATTATGGAGAACACATATGGAAGAATCGCGGAACGTTTAACGCGGAACGTATAACGGTTAATACGGAACGCCGGTGTATAATTGAGATTCATTTTTTCTTCCTGTTGTTTACTTTCCATAGTTAATTCTGATTCCATAACTCATAACTCATAACCCATCAACCCTTCCACGCCTTCCGCAAAAACCGCAGCCAGTTTCCTTGCAATACTTTTTCTATATCTGCTGCGGCATAACCCCTTGCTTTCAAAAGTTCCGGAAGTTTTTGCAGATCGGAAATAGTATCCATATCGTAAGGGGACTGTTCCGTGCCAAACATACCGTCGAGATCACTTCCGATAGCAATATGGTTGCAGTTACCTGCAATCTGACAAATATGATCGTAGTGGTCAATCAGCCGATTCAGATCAGTACCGGTGGCTTTTGGAAGGGAAACCCCTCTCAGCCATCCATCCGTAAGCATCCAGGCATCGAGTACTCCCCCGATAACAGCGTCTTTGGCGATCAGGATTTTTACCTGTTCATCCGTGAGCTGCCTTTGATTTTTTGTGAGTGTCCTGCAATTGTGATGGCTTGCCCAGATATTTCCGTGAAAAATATCCACGGCTTCCAGGAATCCTTTATCGGTGAGATGAGTTATGTCCAGGATGATATTCAGCGATTGCATCTCCTTTAGTAACAATTTGCCCTTGGCACTGAATCCTTCTTCGGTACCGGTGCCGCCGGCGTAACGTCCTTCCCCATAATGTGCAGGACCCAGTGCACGCAAACCATAACCATAAGCTTTTTCGAGATAGGAAAGGTTTACCAGCGAGTCGGCGCCTTCAAGGCTAAGAATAAATCCTACAGCTTTCCTGTTGTCGGGCAGAGATGTATCTGCCCACATCTCCAGATGGGCGTCCAGGCCTTGCAGATCCATGACCTGTTGCATTTCGCCTTCCTCCATCATCGCTCTGTACCAGGCAAGCTGGGCCTGCGTTTGAGCCCAGGCCTGCTCGGGAGAATGCCAGCCTGGCAAAGGACTTCCTTTTTTTACGTAACGGGCGATCTGCGTGGCAACTACCAATCCTATTTTTCCTTCCCTTAATGCCGGTAATGAAACCATGTTTTTCCCACGGTCTGGTTTGTCGCTGAGACCTGCTTCCCGTTCGCGAAGATCCCGGACCGGTTGCTTCAGGTCCCTGTTGTATTCAATCGCATTCATGGCGAGATCAAGATGAGCATCAACGATTAACATGACTGCAAATTAAAGGGTTATTCACAATCCGGACGGCATTCAATAAAAACAGCTTCATGGTTTTTCATGAAATGACTTAATTTGATCCTTCTTTTCTCATCGGAAAACGCGCTGCATGTCTTTTATCATTTTGTTTGCGGGTATTGTGGTACTGATTTTACTGATAACCTGGTTCAAAATAAATGCATTTATTTCTTTTCTGGTGGTTTCCATGGGGATTGGCTTCGCCAATGGAATGTCAGTAACTGCGGTCACGGATTCCTTGTAGAAAGGCATGGGTGATTTACTGGGATCGCTGGTCGTGATCCTGGTCGTCGGAGCCATGATTGGAAAACTTATTGCGGATAGCGGGGCGGCTCAACGCATCGTTACTGCCCTCATGAAAAGCTTCGGCAGGAAACATATTGTATGGGCCCTGGTGATCACTGCTTTTATTATTGGGATTCCTCTGTTTTACGGGATCGGCTTCGTATTGATGGTTCCGCTTGTCATTACACTTTCTTATAAGTTTAATATCCCGGCCGTATATATCGGACTGCCCATGCTGGCCGCCTTGTCTGTTACCCATGGCTATCTGCCACCGCACCCATCCCCGACAGCCCTGATAAAACAATATCACGCGGACCTCGGGCTTACATTGCTTTATGGATTTATTGCGGCAATACCAACGGTGATCATTGCAGGTCCATTGTTTTCCCTTACGCTGAAAAAATATACTCAAAAACCACTGGCCACTTTTGCCGGAAGGACCATGACCGATGAGGAACTGCCGGGCCTTGCTGATAGCCTGGTCACTGCCTTGCTTCCCGTTATTCTCATTGCCGGTGGCACGATTGCCGGACTTTCCGGCTCCCCTGGAAATTGGTTGGTCAAGGCTTTGACCGTGCTCGGAGATCCAAACGTAGCTTTGCTGGTCACACTGGCTTACGCACTGTATGCGCTGGTGTTGAAAAAAGGGAAAAAACTAGGGCCATGCATGAACTCGCTCTCAGATGCTGTGAAAGACATTTCCCTGATCCTGCTGATCATAGGCGGTGCAGGCGCATTAAAACAAATATTAATTGATAGCGGCACAAGCGACCAGATTGCGGCTTCCATGAAGAGTTTTAGTACCCATCCTATCCTGGCCGCATGGGGCATAGCTGCTTTAATCAGGGTGTGCCTGGGATCGGCAACTGTGGCAGGATTAACCACCGCAGGCATTGTTGCTCCCATGCTGGTAAACAGTTCCGTGAGTCCAAGCCTTATTGTACTTGCAACAGGCGCAGGCAGTTTAATGTTTTCCCATGTGAATGATTCCGGATTCTGGATGTTCAAGGAATATTTTAATCTGAGCATAAAGGATACTATAAAAACCTGGAGTGCCATGGAAACCATTGTTTCCATTGTTGGCCTGCTCATGGTTTTACTAATCAATTTTTTTATCAGCCATTAAATATGATTATATGTCGCCTGAAGAAAATCTCAAGCGCCTGGATCTGGAATTGCCCCCTGCTCCCACACCGATGGGCGTTTATATTCCATTGCTGATCGATGGCAAGCATTGTTATGTTTCCGGTCATGGTCCCCTTCTCCTGAATAAGCAACTGATCATAGGAAAGATCGGCGCAGACATGAAAATGGAAGAGGGGAAAAAAGCTGCGAGGCAGGTTGGATTGACCATTCTCTCCACTTTGAGATCCCATCTGGGAAGCCTGGACAAAGTGAAACGTGTGATCAAAGTGTTGGGCATGGTAAATGCCGATCCTTTATTCGAAAAACATCCTTTCATTATAAACGGATGCAGTGAACTGTTTGCCGAGATATGGGGAAAGGAAAATGGAATCGGTGTGAGAAGCGCCGTTGGCATGGCATCATTGCCGGATAATATTCCTGTTGAAATTGAAGCATTATTTGAATTGGTATAATTTTCCACCATGGAAGACCAGACCTGGTTTGTAATCAATGAAGCCGATCAAATTGATTCTCCTGCTCTTTGTATTTATAAAGAAAGAGTCCGGGAGAATATCCGCAGGTTGCTCGAAACCGTCCCGGCAGATAGGGTGCGTCCGCATGTCAAAACCAATAAAATGGCCGAGGTTGTTCGGCTGATGATGGATGCAGGTATAAATAAATTCAAATGTGCAACCATAGCAGAAGCAGAAATGCTGGGACTGACCCGGGCTAAGGATGTGCTGCTTGCCTATGCGCCGACCGGACCGAAAATCAAGCGTTTTAACAAGCTTGTAAAAAAATATTCGTCAACCCGTTTTGCCTGTTTGGTTGATTCCCCGGAAGGTGCTGTTGCGATTTCTGAATACTTCACCGCGACAAAAGGCAGCGTGGATCTTTTCATCGATCTGAATGTTGGCATGAACAGGACGGGCATTTTACCGGAAGCCGCTGTTGCGTTTTATGAGATGATCCGGAAATTAAGTGGGATACGTGTGGTGGGACTGCACGCATATGACGGGCATATTCATGACATGGAACTGCAAACCAGGCAGGCCCGCTGTTTGAAGGCATTTGAGGAAGTTGGCCCCTTAAAGAAAACGCTTGAGGTTCTTGCGGGCCATTCCATCACACTGGTTGCCGGTGGTTCTCCAACTTATCTGATCCATGGCCGGCAAGGCGACAGGGAATGCAGTCCAGGCACTTTTGTATTCTGGGATAAAGGCTATGCCGAAAATTTGCCTGAACAACCATTTGATTTTGCCGCCCTTCTTTTATGCCGTGTTATTTCTGCTCCCGCACCACATATTGTTTGCGTGGATCTGGGGTATAAGGCCGTTGCCTCCGAAAAACCGCAGCCCCGGGTTTTCTTTTTGAATGCGCCGGATGCTATTCCAACAGCACACAGCGAAGAACATCTGACGTTAACCGTTG
>PLEB01000214.1 GCA_003136915.1 Chitinophagaceae bacterium | reverse complement strand
TTAACGCCACTTGCAGTTAACATCTCTATCGCATCGTTCAGCATATCCTTTCTCATGTTTACTTCATTCTCTTTGAATTCAACATCCATGGCCAGAATATTCAATCCCCATTTGTCCTTCCGCGTTTTATCCAGCGTCACTTTATTCTCGTGGTAAGGAAGCGTTTCTCCAAAGCCCCCGATATTCAGGGTCCAGGGACCAGGTTCAGACAACGCATCTTTCAGATCCACGCCAATGGCAACCTCTTCAGGGGCCTGCCGGTATCCTTCGCGGCTGCTCCCGCCCTGGTATCCGAATCCGCGCAGGTAGTCGCGCTTGTCGCCAAAAATATTCCGGAAACGCGGAACATAGATCCCGTTCGCGCGCCTGCCAAAATAATACTTATCGTCATACCCTTCCACGATTCCCCCGGCTCCAACACCCAGGTGGTGGTCCATAATATTGTGACCAAGTTCTCCGCTGCTGCTTCCAAGTCCGTCGGGCCATACGTCCGTAGCCGAATTCATCAGCACCCAGGCACTGTTTAAGGTTGAGGCATTCAGAAAAATGATCTTTGCAGAATAAGTATAGGTCTTATTTGTTTCCCCATCGAGAATCTCTACGCCTGTAGCTCTTTTTTTATCCTTATCGTAAAGGATCTTTGTAACGATTGCCCAGGGCCTTACGGTAAGATTTCCCGTCTTCATTGCTGCCGGCAAAGTGGATGACTGCGTGCTGAAATACGCGCCGAAGGGACAGCCCAGCCAGCATTTATTCCGGAACTGGCAATTGGTCCTGCCGGGAAGAGGCTCGGTAATGTTAGCGGTTCTCCCAATGATTACCGGACGCTTGCCTTTGTAATGATCTTTCATACGGGCTACAAAATCTTTTTCCACGCAGGTCATATCCATGGCCGGCATGAACAGCCCGTCGGGCAATACCTCCAGGCCATCCCTGTTCCCACTGATCCCTGCAAATTTTTCCGCATAGTCATACCACGGTGCAATTTCTTTGTAACGCACGGGCCAGTCAACGCCATGACCATCTTTTGCATTGGCTTCAAAATCATGATCACTCCAACGGTAGCTTTGCCTTCCCCACATCAGCGATCTTCCACCAACATGATAACCGCGAAACCAGTCGAACGGTTTGATCTCGGTATAGGGGCTATCCTTATCGCTGCACCAATAATCCAGGTTGGTTTCATTGAGCGGATAATCTCTTTTGAGCACCGGATAGTCTTTAATCATCTGCTGCGTTCGTGTTCCCCGGTGCGGATAATCCCACGCTTCTTTATTTGCATTCACGTATCCTTTAATATGCGGAATATCGCGACCCCGTTCCAGCATGATCGTTTTCAATCCTTTTTCACAGAGTTCTTTCGCGGCCCATCCGCCGCTGATCCCTGATCCGATTACAATTGCATCATAAACATTGTCTGCCATGATAAGCTGTTTAATTTTAATTATATGTCACAAATCTGAACGCATTGTTTCAGCGCAGCTATCTTGTCTTTTGAAGAAGGAACAAATTCCTGCGCAACATAGCCTTTGAAACCCGTTTCCAGAATGGCCCTCATAATCGCCGGATAACAAAGTTCCTGGGTATCATCCAACTCATGACGTCCCGGAACACCACCCGTATGGAAGTGTCCAATAAACTCATGATTATTTCGGATCGTGCGAATCACATCACCCTCATCTATCTGCATGTGATAGATATCATATAATAATTTGAAATTAGGGCTTCCCAGTTTCTTGCAAAGAGCCACACCCCAGGATGTATGGTCGCACATATAATCTTTATGATCCACGCGGCTGTTCAGTAACTCCATGTGGACAATGATATCCTGCTTTTCTGCAGCAGGCATGATTTGCTGCAGACCTTTCAAACAATTATTCCATCCCGTTTCATCATCCATCCCTGCCCTGCTCCCGCTAAAACAAATCACATTCTTATATCCTGCTTTTGCCATCAATGGAAATACCTCCAGGTATTGAGAGATCAGTTTGCCATGATATATGGGATTGTTGAAACCATTGGTAAGGCTCACTTCTCCGGCAACATAGCACATGGAACAGTAAAGTCCGTACTGTTGTAAAAGGGGCCAGTCTTTCGTTGCAACAAGATCAATAGCGTGCAATCCCAGGTCTTTTACCTGCTGGCAGAATTCTTCATAGGGAATACTTTCGTAAACCCAGCGGCATACGGATTGATTTATATTGCCTTTCAGTTTCAAAATATTTTCTGATTTGGGTTGAGGCGTATAAGAAGACAAGAGGTGCCCGCCTGTAACAAGGGCAGCGGAGCCGGCAATCATATTTTTGATCACTTTGCGTCTGGAGGACGGATGATTCATGGCAGGTAATAAATTTCAATATACGAAATCCTGATCTATCCCCGCCCGGATTAATGACCGGCGGGTGAAGCGACCAACAACTCTGGCTTTTTGCGCCCTTTCATATACAGGTTGAGCCCGGCAAAAGCAAGAATGAGTACAACCGGAATGATCAGTGTTGTATTTAACACCTCCGGACCTGATGCCGTTCTAGCCTGAT
>PLEB01000320.1 GCA_003136915.1 Chitinophagaceae bacterium | reverse complement strand
CCTGGGTGTTGCTTTCCTTTTTTCCAACAACCGCCGCCGGATCAACCTTCATGTAGTGAGTCGCGGGTTATTACTGCAGTTAACCATTGCGGTGTTGGTATTGAAAGTGAAGCCGGTCACCCGTTTCTTTGAGTTCCTCGGGCGCGGTATGGAAAGGATCGAGCAGTTTGCATTTAAAGGTGCGGCTTTTGTATATGAGGGTATTGTCGTGCCTGCTCCCGGCGGCGGCGTAATGAATTACGCGAAGGGCGGCTTTGTGTTTGCATTTAATGTTACAGCAACCATCATCCTCGTTTGCGCATTGGTGGCCATTCTCTATCATGTAGGTATCATGCAGCGGATCGTAGCCCTGATAGCAAAGGCCATGAATTTCATCATGCACGTGAGCGGTGCGGAGGCGTTGAGTAATGTGGCCAGTGCGTTCGTCGGACAAATTGAGGCCCAGATCATGATTGAACCTTATTTGCCCGGAATGACCAAGAGTGAACTTCTGGCCAGCATGTCGGGCAGTCTCGCTTGCATTGCCGGCGGCATCCTGATCGTTTATGCTAATATGGGTGCACAGGCGGGAATGGATCTGGCGCCTAAACTGATAACGGCGAGCCTGATGGCTGCGCCGGGGGCCCTGGTAATATCTAAAATTGTTTGGCCGGAAACGGAACAAAGCCAAACCATGGGTACGGTAAAACTAAAAGTAACCAGCAGGTATACCAATTTTCTCGACGCCATTTCCCATGGCGCAGGAGAAGGATTCAGAATAGCTATGAACGTGATTGCTATGTTGATCGGATTTATTGCCATGATCGCCGTGGTGGATTATCTGCTGATGAAAACGGGACATTTGTTTAACCCGACATTTGATCTGAGCCTGAATTGGATCTTCGGGAAGGTTTTTTATCCTTTTGCCTGGTCAATGGGAATTCCGGCAGTAGACATAGTGAATGCAGCAACCCTGCTCGGACAAAAACTTACTGTGAATGAATTTGTCGCTTTCAAAAATCTGACTTCCAAGGCGGTTCCGATCGTCTCGGAAAAAGGATTGATGATTGTCAGCATTGCCATTTGCGGTTTTGCAAACTTTAGCAGCGTAGGTATGCAGATCGGCGGGATCGGCGCCTTAGTTCCCGCACGACGCGCAGATCTTGCCAGACTGGGATTTAAAGCCCTGCTTTGCGGAACTCTTGCGTCTTATCTGTCCGCTACTATTGCGGGGATATTAATGTGAATTTACATCATTCCAGCAACGGTTTTTCCAATCTGGGGAGCAAGTGCAACGCCCATCCCGCTTAGGCGCACGGCACAAAACAGGTGGTCGTTTATTTTTTTAATGATTGGCTTTTTTTCTTTTCCTACGCCCATCGTACCGCTCCAGCGCTGATCAATAGTATAGGATCTGCCTGGTAATACGATTTCTTTTAAGAATTTTTCCAGTTCTTCCTGAACCGGAGCAGAAGTGGAAGCAGCAAATGTTTCTTCCTCTTTCAGAAATTTATTTCTGGCACCGCCCAGCAAGACCCTGTTTCCCAGATTGCGGAAATAATAAAATCCCTCATCATAATGAAAACATCCCCTGATTTTTAAACCTTCCACCGGGGAGGTAAGGAGAATTTGTCCCCTTGCAGGTTTCAAATCCAGCCCGGGAATGAGATCGTTGGCAAAGGCATTGGTGCAAACCAATACTTTTCCGGCTTTCAGAATGACCGGAAGATTTGAGAATAATTCAACACCTTTTCCACTACTTTCCAGTTTGTGGATCTCCGTGTTTGTCAATACCGTTACACCCAGGGATTGCACCAGCTGCAAAAGGGCTTCACAGAGTTTGCCGACGTGCAGCTGTCCCTCCAGACTGTTCTCAATCAGGTGAGCAGTTCCCGAAAGGCCAAATCCTTTTATTTTGGAATCATGGAGCTGGAAAGTTTTTTGAATGCCGGTGATCTTTCTTACCTGCTGGTTGAGTTGATCTATCCGGGTGCGAAGCAAATTGACATCAGGGTATTGGGTGGGGGAAATTAATTCATAGCCGCCTGTTTCTTCATATCCGATCCGTTGTTTTCCAAAAACGTTCCTTATCTTCTTCAGGCCCCGGAAGCGCATCTCCAGGAGTTCCAGCATTTCTTTATCGCCAACCAGTTTGCTGTCTGCCACCAACTCCGTAAAGCTGCCAAAGCAAGCAAAACCCGCGTTGCGGGTGCTGGCACCGCTGGGAATAAACCCCCTTTCAAGAACCATAACAGACCGATGCGGATGAAGTTTTTTTAAATAGTAAGCCGACCACAAGCCGGTAAAACCACAGCCAAGAACGATATAATCCTTGTGTGAAAAAAAACTCTCGGATTCCCAAACAGAAAGAGGAAGCATAGGAAAATATTTGAAACGACTCCCTTCCGTCAACCGTCAACGGTCAACCGTCGCGTCGTAATTGAGTCACAAATGAATGGCTTCTCCATATGCCGCTTCAATGGCATCTTTTACACTTTCGCTAATGGTCGGATGAGGATGAAGGCTGTTAAGGACTTCGTGATAAGTGGTTTCCAGTTTTCGTCCCACAACGGTTTCAATGATGATTTCGGTAACGTTGTATCCGATCATATGGGTACCGAGCCATTCTCCATATTTTGCATCGAAGATCACTTTGATGAAACCTTCGGTATGTCCGGCGGCAGAAGCTTTTCCGGATGCACTTAACGGANNCCCACAGACGCGATTTCAGGTGAGCAGTAAGTACATCCCGGAACATTGTTATAATCCATCGGTTCCGGTGCACGGGCATATTTCTTTTCATTGAAAGCAATATTTTCAACGCATATTATGCCTTCTTTCGAAGCCACATGTGCAAGGGCCTGTCCCGGAGCGCAGTCTCCAATGGAATAAATGCCGGCAACATTGGTATTGTAAAATTTATCCACGGTTACTTTACCCTTATCCATTTTAACGCCCAGGGTTTCCAAACCGATGCCTTCAATATTGGAGGCAATTCCGACAGCGCTTAACAAGACATCCGCCTCGAGAACGATCTCCCCGGAAGCAGTTTTTACTTTTGCTTTAACACCATTGCCGCCGGTATCCACACTTGTAACTTCGCTACTCACATAAATATCAATCCCATACTTCTTGTATACTTTTTCGAGTTCCTTTGAAATTTCTTCGTCTTCCACGGGAACAATGCGAGGGAGAAATTCAACAATGGTAACTTTTGTGCCCATACTGTAATAGAAGTAAGCAAATTCCACCCCGATAGCGCCACTACCAACAACAATCAGGCTCTTTGGCTGCTGGGGCAGGTTCATTGCCTCGCGGTAACCGATCACTTTTTTACCATCCTGTTTCAGATTGGGTAATTCACGACTTCTGGCTCCGGTAGCAATAATGATATGTTTGCCCTCAACCACCTGGGTTTTTCCATCGGCACCCTGTACCTCGATCTGACCCTTTGTCTTGAATTTCCCAAAACCCATGACAACGTCGATCTTATTTTTTTTCATCAGGAATGCTACCCCTTTGCTCATTTTGTCAGCCACGCCGCGGCTCCGCTTGATCACGGCAGGAAAATCCTGTTTGCCGCTTGCTTCGATCCCAAAATCCTTCGCGTGCTTGATATCTTCATACACCTGGGCGCTTTTCAGTAAGGCCTTGGTGGGAATACATCCCCAGTTAAGGCAAATTCCCCCCAGACTTTCTCTTTCAATAATGGCTGTTTTTAAACCCAATTGAGATGCGCGTATGGCAGCAACATAACCGCCTGGACCACTCCCGAGCACAACTACATCATAGGCCATAGAAATAATTTTAATAAATGAAGATGAATAGATGAATTTCGGAGTGCAAAGCTATGGGAAAATCCGATAACCAGTGATAGCATGGCTGGCCCTCAACTCTGCCCAACTTATTTTAATTTGCGCCAATGAATAAAATAAATGTGCTTGCAATCGCTGTTCATCCGGATGATGTGGAGCTCTGTTGCTCCGGAACGCTGATGATGGAAAAACTTCATGGGAAAACCACAGGAGTNNCAAAGTAATGGAACTGGACGTCCGCGAGAATCTCTGCATGGCCGATGGCTTTTTTCAGAATAATGAGGAAAACCAGCGGAAGGTAATAGCCGCCATAAGGAAATTCCGGCCTGAGCTGGTGTTGGCCAGCGCGCTTACTGACCGGCATCCCGACCATGGAAGGGCGGGAAAACTGATTTCCGATAGTTGCTTTCTCAGTGGCTTGCGAAAAGTGGAGACCAAGGATGACGAGGGCGGGTTCCAGCAGCACTGGCGCCCGAAATACATATTTCATTTTATCCAGGACCGCTATTATTCTCCTTCTTTCGTATATGATATTTCCCAGGTTTTTGACCGCAAAATCGATTCTATCCGCGCCTATTCTTCTCAATTTCACTCCCGGACCTACGATAAAGATGAACCGCAGACCTATATTTCAAGTCCGGAATTCCTGGACTCGATTATCGGACGTCATCAGATGTTTGGGAAAATGATTGGGGTCCGCTACGCGGAAGGATTTATTACTGAAAAAATGATCGGCATCCGTGATCTCGACGCTTTTGTTCAACTGGATACATAAATCGTTAATTTCTTCGTTCTTAGGAGGAGAGAAGCATCTGTTTTAACAAGATCTTCTTTAAAAATGAAGTAACTTTGCGACGGTTTCTAACAAAAGAGATTTTCATGCAAGTACCTAAATTTTCTTCCGGTCCACACACCACATTCCACTCCGACCTTAAAAAAAGGATCAATTCCTATTTTGAACAGGTGGGAAAGGCTACGACCGGAAATTTTAATCTCTATCTCAAAGCATTTGTATTGGGTGTTTCTTTTGTGGGCCTGTATATCCATCTTGTTTTTTTCACACCCATCACGTTGCTGGCAATCGGCGAATGTATTTTGCTCGGCTGTGTTATTTCCGCCATCGGATTTAATGTAATGCATGACGGCGCCCATGGAAGTTTCAGCAAACATAAATGGGCCAATATGGTGGCCGCATTCTCTCTGAATGTTCTTGGAGGCAATAGCTTTATCTGGAATAGCAAACATAATATCATCCATCATTCTTATACCAATGTAGCCGGTGTTGACGACGATATCGACATTCAGCCATGGATGCGCATGAGCACCACGCAGAAAAGACTTAAGCTGCACAAATACCAGCATTTCTATTTTTGGGCACTGTATGCTTTACTATATATCCTATGGATATTCCTGCTTGACTACAATAAATATTTTACAAGAAAAGTGGGAGAGGTTCCATTAAAGAAAATGAAGCTGATGGATCATATTAATTTTTGGTTCTTCAAATTATTGAATGGCTTTATTTTCGTTGCGTTGCCCATATACATGACCAGTTTCATGGCGTGGCTCGTCGGATTTCTCATCGTTACCTCCGTTGCCGGATTGGTGATCAGTGTTGTTTTTCAGCTTGCACACACCGTTGAGCAGACCGCTTTTCCTGTTGCCAATGTACAAACAGGAAAAATGGATAATGAATGGGCCATTCACCAGGTAATGACCACGGCTAATTTTGCAACCAAAAACCGGGTTGTGTCCTGGCTGGTAGGAGGGTTGAATTTTCAGATCGAACATCACCTGTTCCCCAAGATTTCACATGTTCATTATCCTGCGCTGAGCAAGATCATACGGCAAGCCTGCGCAGACTACGGCCTGGTGTATATAGAATATCCGCGTGTGAGCACGGCCATCGCATCCCATGTGCATTTCCTCAAACAAATGGGTAAAGCTTCCTGAGTTAAGAGCATGTTCTTTTTACTCGGCCTGATCCGCTAATTTTGCGGATTCAAACTGATAATCAATCACCGTATTATGGGTAAGCTAAGCCTTGGGATCGTGCAGATGTCATGCTTAAAAGACAAATCTGCCAATCTTAAAAAAGGAATTGAAAAAATCCGGGAGGCTGCAAAGAAAGGCGCTCAGATCATTTGTCTCCAGGAGCTTTTTACTTCACTTTATTTCTGCGACAGGGAAGACTATGAAAACTTTAATCTGGCTGAACCAATACCCGGTCCTTCCACAGAAGTCCTGCAAAAAGTTGCAGCCGAAACGAAAACCGTTATCATTGGTTCTCTTTTTGAAAAAAGAACGAAAGGCATTTATCATAATACCACCGTCGTTATTGATGCGGACGGATCCTATCTGGGCAAATACCGCAAGATGCATATTCCGGACGATCCTGCTTATTATGAAAAATTTTATTTCACACCCGGGGACCTTGGCTACCAGGTATTCAAAACCGCCTATGCAAAAGTTGGCATACTGATTTGCTGGGATCAATGGTATCCTGAAGCGGCGCGCATCACCTCCCTCATGGGCGCAGAGATTCTTTTTTATCCTACAGCCATCGGCTGGTCCACTGAACAGGACCTGCCCACAAACGATGAACAATACCAGGCATGGCAAATCATTCAGCGAAGCCATGCTGTTGCCAACGGAGTCCATGTAGTGAGCGTGAACAGAGTGGGTCTTGAACAGGATGGTGCAATGAAATTCTGGGGAGGCTCGTTTATCTCCAATCCTTTTGGCAGGATACTTTCTCAGGCCTCCACGGATCAGGAAGAAGTGATCGTTCAGGAAATTGATACGGATAAAACTGAAAGCTACCGCACACACTGGCCGTTTTTGCGCGACCGCCGCATCGATTCCTATCAGCCCATTACCAAACGTTTCCTGGATGAAGATTAAAAGGCCGACACCCAGGGAACTGGGTTACCGCTTTCCTGCGGAATTTGAGCCCCACGCAGCTACCTGGCTAAGCTGGCCCCATAAAGAAGCTTCCTGGCCTGGCAAGATCCAGACCATCTACTCATCCTATTGTGCCTTCATTAAGGCGGTTTCTGAAAAAGAGTTTGTACATATAAATGTGAATGATAGCAAAATGCAGACTTTTGCTCAAAATAAACTTGAGGAATATTTTGCAGACCTTAACAGGATACGTTTTTTCATCCACCCAACCAATGATGCCTGGTGCCGGGACCATGGGCCGGCCTTTCTCATCAATCCCTCAGCCGCTCAGCCTAAAATTATCGTTGATTGGGATTACAATGCCTGGGGTAACAAATATCCTCCGTTTGAATTGGATGATCAGATACCTACCCTGATTGCAGCAGCCTATAATATACCAGTAATCTATCCCCAAATAATAATGGAAGGCGGTTCGGTAGACTTTAATGGAAAAGGTACGCTGATAACTTCGGAGTCGTGCCTGCTGAATAAAAACCGGAACCCTCATCTTAATCAATCCGAGATCGAAGAATGCCTTTCTGCTTACTATGGCGTTGACCAGGTGCTTTGGGTGAAAGATGGAATTGTTGGAGATGATACGGACGGACATATTGACGATACCGTTCGGTTTGTAAATGCTGACACCGTGATTGCTGCCGTGGAAGAAAAAAGGTCGGATGAAAACTATAAGGTGCTCCGGCAAAATCTAAGAGAGCTCAGCACCATGCGGCTCGCGGATGGCAAGCAACTAAATATTATTGAGCTTCCCATGCCGGATAAAATCATATTTGAAGAACAGCGGCTGCCTGCTTCCTATGCTAATTTTTATATTGCCAATGCCCTTGTTGTTGTTCCAACCTATAGGTCACCCAAGGATGAAAAAGCAATCCGTATCATTCAGGAAGCATTCCCAAACAGGCAGGTCATCGGAATTGATTCGACGGACATTATTTGGGGCCTTGGAAGTTTCCATTGCCTGAGTCAGCAGGAGCCCTTAGTGCGCTGAACACATAACGCGGAATATACCCGGATAAATAGTACTAAGTAGCGATTGGCATTCAGCGTTCCACGTACCGCGTAATAAAAAGTATTACTTTCATGCGCGAAAAACTTAACGGCTGACGCTTCATGCGTGTAATGATTGAAGTAACAAAACGCATAGCGTAAAAAAATACTGTAATGAAAAAAATACTGATCTTTTCTTTGCTCGCCCTGCTTAGTATGGGGGGCTTTTGTCAGGCTTTTGATTCTACCATTTCCATCATCCCGGAACCGGTCAGCCTGGTCAGGGGTGCCGGCTTCTTTGCATTACCGGAGAATATTTCCATAAGTATTCCCGCCTCTCCCGAATTAAAGGAAACCGGCCAGCTGCTCAAACAAAAGCTTGCTGTCACCAGAAAGGCAGTTACCATCAATGGCCCTGATAAGACATCTATNNATTGGATGGAGTGTTCCTGTTGTTGAAATCACCGATTACCCCAGATTCGGCTGGCGTGGGTTGATGTTTGATGTTGCACGTCATTTTTTCACCAAACAGGAGGTGAAAGATTTTATCGACAATATGGCGCGCTATAAATTTAATCTGCTCCATATGCACCTTACGGATGACGAAGGATGGCGGGTAGAAATCAAGAGCCTGCCCCGGCTTACTACGGTGGGTGCGTGGAATGTAAAGAGGGTGGGTTATTTCGGGGAATTC
>PLEB01000034.1 GCA_003136915.1 Chitinophagaceae bacterium | reverse complement strand
CGGAAGACTGAAATCCCCTGCTTGGAACTACTTCCCGGTAAAATACCTGTGGACCTTTATACACTTTTATTTTGCTGCCAATGGCGAAAGTGTTTTTTCCAATCACTTTCAGGAATATCCCTAAATAATTATTCTTATTTATTTCCCTCGAATTGTTTTTATAAATAAATGCTGGTCCATTTTCGTTATTGATCACAAGGTCAAGATCACCGTCATTATCAAGGTCTCCGTAAGCTGCTCCGTTTGAAAAAGAAGCCTGGGTAAATCCCCAGGATTTTCCCATATCATCAAAGTGAAGGTTGTGGTCGTTGCGGAATGCCTTATGCAGCATCGGATGGATGGGCACATTCTTCAGGATTTCTTCCGATTCTTTTTTCTTGCCATTGAGCACCATCTTCTGGAAAACATCATTGGCGAAAAAATCCATAAAGTCCAGGTTGGTAACGTCTTTATTTACTCCGTTACAAATGTATATGTCATTATACCCGTCATTGTCCATGTCAAAAAGTAATGCGCCCCAGCTCCAGTCACTGGCTGAGACGCCTGCATAATCGGCAATATCCAGAAATTTCCCGGTCTTATTGTTCAGCTGAAGGCAGTTCTTTACGTACTGGTGATAGAAGCCTGCTTTTACTTTAGCGTTATACAAATCGATATTGTCGAAAGCGCCCAGTGTTTTCAAACGGTAATCATCCTCCGGAAGCATATCTGTTGTAAAGATCTCCGGATATCCGTCATTATTTATATCGGCAAGATCGGCGCCCATGGAAGAAAAACTGGTATGTCCGAACCAATCTTCCAATTCGTCTTTAAAAGTTCCATCCTTTTGGTTGATGTATAAATAATCCCGTTCATAAGAATCATTGGAAACGAAAACATCAGGCCAGCCATCACCGTTAATGTCTCCTACGGAAACACCTAATCCAAAGCTGATCAGGCTTCCATGGATCCCGGCTTCCCTGGTCACTTCTGTAAAATGGCCATTATCATTTCTGTATAGATGATCGCCACCTCCCTTTAAAAAAGGTTCGACTGGCCAGTCTTTATCCGGCAGATCGCGCCGGTTGGAATTGTTGAGGGTATTAACAGGAATTGGGCTGTTATCGATCATGAAACAATCCAGGTCACCGTCGTTATCATAATCGAAGAAGGAAACCTGTGTGGTGTAGGCAGAAATATCCAAGCCATACTGGGCGGCAGATTCGGTAAATGTCAGGTCATGGTTATTGATATACAATTTATTTTTCCGGTGGCCGGTGCCCATATGGCCCGAATTGCAAACATAAATATCCAGCCAGCCATCATTATTGATATCAACAAACACCACGCCTGTGCTCCACATACTGTCTTGCTCAATTCCGGATTTTGCCGTTATATCTTCGAACTTAAAATTTCCTTTATTGAGGTAGATTTTATTCTCCCCCATATTGGAGGTGAGAAAAATATCAGCGAGGCCGTCGTTATTCAAATCACCGATGGCTACCCCGCCTCCATTATAAAAGTTTCTGAATAGAAAGCTGTTTTCCACTTTGTCATCCTTCACTTTATTATTGAAATCAACACCTGTGTGATCCATCAATTCAAACAGTGTTTTTTCAGCTTTTTTTTTGCAGGAGAACAGAAAAACTATGCAGGCAACCGGTAAGATTCGAAGAAGACCCTTCATGCTTCTAAATTAAAACCAAGATAGGATTCTATGGCTTAAAAAACTAAAGGCCATTTTGCAATGGCCTTTAGACAAACTAATATTATAAAATAAATAACGTAAGTAACTTAATACCCCGGATTTTGTATCAGATTCGGATTGGCTGCCAATGCCTGATTAGGCACAGGGAATACAAGGTATTGCGGAGCATCTGAAGGTTTGTATTGCCAGAGTACACCAAATACTCCAAAACGAATCAGGTCGGTCCTTCTTACACTTTCAAAATATAGTTCCCTGCCTCTTTCGGCAAGCAAGGTACCAGGATCATCAACATTACTTGTATTTACAAGGGCCATAGAACCCAAAGCAGATGTTCCTCTTGCTGTCCTGATCTGATTAACCAGGGCCAATGCACCGGCCGGATCAGGAGACGCTGCCCTGAGCTTTGCTTCAGCAACCATCAGAACCACATCGGGGTAACGGAAGATCACCAGCCAGTTACCAGAGTTGGCAGAATAAAATGCACCACCATGATCAGTAAAATCAGGAGGATATTTATCAACGCGGATACCTGTTACCTCCAGATTACTACCGGTTTCAATCATATTCGCTGCGATAACCGGATTAAAATTTAATGGATTTCCTTTTCTGTCTTTAAGTGCAACCCCGTTTTGATCAAATTGCTGTCCAGCCATAAATCCCGGGCGAATACCAGAATAAGGCGTAACAGCCGGATAATACCTGCCTCCGAGGCGCGGATCCCAAGTGGTATCTGCTGTTGTAAAGGTTATAGGTGCTCCGGTAACATTAAATGTACTGTAGAAGTCACTGATTGTAGAGAAACCATTCCATCCTGCATTTGGCGCCTGAGCATCAAATTCGTTATAGTGGTTACCCATCATCCAGCGGGCATCGGGACCGCTGTTATTTACAGACACACCGGAAGCGTTCGGATAGGCGAAGATTAATTCTTTTGAACTACCATTGGTTGCGCTAAAGTTATCAAAATAATTAGCTGAATATGTATAGGCGCCACTGGTCATAATTTGATTACCGAGCGTGAGGACCTGTTGCATATCTGCATCGTCAAAGGTTGGAGCTGCACGATTTTTAAAGGCGCCGCGATTCAGATACAATTTCATCAGCAGGGTCTTGGCGGCATTCAGATTCGCCTGACTAGCCAGGGTAGTGGTCGGCATATCCGGCAAAATGGTTGTCAGTTCGCTGATTATAAACTGCGTCGCACTATCACCTGTGAGTACATTCGGTGCATTCAACATGTTATCCCCTGGATTCCTGAAAG
>PLEB01000344.1 GCA_003136915.1 Chitinophagaceae bacterium | reverse complement strand
CTATTGAACTAAAACCCCTCCTTCGATGCGCTTCGGAGGGCAAAACCATCACCCATAACTCATAACCACTAACCCCCTCATCTACAATATTCATAAAACACTTCTATAAACAACAATCCTACCGTTGCGCCGGCATCCTGCTTTCCGATGGAGCCGTCCTGGTAATATGCAGCGCGCCCATGTTGCGCTTTCATTTGTCTTGAATTTTCCATTCCCTGATGCGCCGCCTCATAGGCTTCCTCCATTCCTTGTTTAAGTGGTTTTTTATTTCTTTTTGCCTCAAGCAAAGATTGCGCTGCCGGATACAGAACATCGATGATCGTCTTGTTACCTGGTTTTGATTTTCCCCTTTCCATTATTCCGTTCACAAATGCATCCATGAAACCTGCAAGTTCTCCGGTACCCAGGGCTTCAGTATCGCCTATGGCTTTTCCTCCGCGCATGAAGCCCGTTGCCATCAGGGTTCCCATGGTTGAAGGGGCGGCTTTGGCCATGGCCATTCCCAGTTTTATTAATAATTTCCCGGGTAAGATTTCTTCTGATCGTTCCGCTTCTTCATTCGCGGCAGTAAAGGCCTTGCTCATGGTAATGCCCAGGTCGCCATCTCCCATTGCGCCGTCCAGTTCAATCAAATAATCTCTTTTCTCATCCATTTTTATTTTCAGATTCCGGATAATGGCCCTGACATCAATTACATTCAATTGGGTCATAAGATCTCTAAAGTTGTAACTGTGCAAAAAACGGGGAGTTGGCCTGTTTGGAAATCAATCCTTTCAATTCATCGTCCAGTTTCAGCAGCGAAACAGATGCACCTGCCATTTCCATGCTGGTTGCAAATTCGCCTATATAAGTATTAAATACAGATATACCTTCTTTCTTCAAAATCTGCTGCACTTTCCGGTACAGAATATAGAGTTCTTCCTTCGGTGTGGCACCTAAGCCGTTTACCAATACAGAAACTTCGTCTCCCTTTTTATAAGGCAGATCAGCCAGAATCCGTTTCATTATTTGATCAATGATCTCATCAGCTTTCAATAAAGGCCCCCGGTGGATTCCGGGTTCACCATGAATTCCCATACCAATTTCCATTTCATTTTCGCCGATTGTGAAAGATGGTTTGCCCACTTCGGGTACGATGCATGGGGTCAGGGCGACACCCATCGTGCGAACATTCGCACAAACTTTTTGAGCAACTCTTTTTACTTCTTCAAGGGAAGCCAGGCTATCTGCCATGGCTCCGGCAATTTTATAAACGAAGAAAATTCCCGCCACACCTCTTCGTTTTCCTTCCTCGCCTTTTGGAGCCGACGCCACGTCCTCGCCTGCAACTACCTGCTGAACTTTGATGTCCTCCAATTCGGCCATCTCGGCAGCCATATCAAAATTCATTATATCACCTCCATAATTTCCATAAATATATAGCACGCCTGCGCCACTGTCAATCGCCTTAGTCACTTCCAGCATTTGCTCTGCACTCGGTGATTGAAAAACGCCTCCGACTGCGCATCCATCCAGGAGGCCATCACCTATATATCCAAGGAATAAAGGCAGATGACCAGATCCACCACCGGTTGCAATGCCTACTTTCCCTTTTTTCTTATGACCATTTTTGATGAGGCACCGCAAATCATTAGCTACACAGGCGAGCTGGTCCGGATGTGCCGCCAATATTCCCTCAATCATCTCATCTACGAATTGGTGGGGATCATTCATGAATTTTTTCATCGCTTCAAAATTTAAAAATGATTGTTGTTTGTAGCCGGTTAATTTGATTTCGCGCTGATCAGCAGGGAAAGTCCCATCAAATAAAATATGAACATGGCTGCCAATAATTTATTTACGCTTCTCGGGGCTCGCTGGAATTCTTTCCAAACAAAAACTCCCCATACCACAGCTATCATGGTTGCCCCTTGCCCAAGACCGTAAGAAATAGCTGGTCCTGCCTTGTCTGCAGCCAGTGTCATCAGCGAAAAGCCAAGACACCAGACCAGTCCTCCTGTTACACCAACTACATGATCCCTGGCTGAACCTTTGTGAAAATAGTCAGCGAAGCTTACCGGATCACCGCGCAAAGGTTTGCGCATGAAGTAATAATTCCAGATAAAAGAAGAAAGAAAAAGACCTGAAGAAAAAAGTACAATAGCAGTATAGGGAGTCAGTTTTCCAGTTTCAGGAACAATTAAATTGGACGATATCGAGCTAACCAGCATGGGGTAGAAAAATCCCATGAAGATTCCAGTCAAAACGGAGAGCACAATTCCGAGGATAAGGGATTTTTTTCCGACGGAAGGTATCCTGCTATAGGCAATCCCATCCAGTACAATAGCCATGACGATAGCCCCCAGTCCGCTGAAAATCAAGACTGGATTACCCAAGGGTTTGGCAATATAACCAAAGATGACGCCTAATACCAAGGCCAGCCCTACCCCGATCGGAAAAGCAATAGCCATTCCGGCAATATCAATTACTGTCACCAGTAAAACATTTGCCAAATTAAAAATAACACCTGACAGAAGAGCATATCCCAGATTTTTATAATCAGCCTGGGCAATATCCTGCAAAAATGCGCGACCGTTGGTTCCGGTGCTTCCCAGCGTAAAAGCAAGCAACAAAGAGAAAATCAGAACGCCCAGGGAATAATCCCAGTAATATAACTGGAACACCCAATGTTTGCGTGTTAGTTTCATCGTGTTGGCCCAGGATCCCCAACAAATCATGGTAATGACGCACATGATCACTGCGGTGGAATAGGATTCAATGATTACCATAAGCCGGAGTTTGGGGGTTTATATATATTGATGATCCAGAAAGTTAGCATTTTGCAAAATGCATTATTATTTTATTGACCTAAAACTGAAGATGATGTAGTAAAGATGTAGTACTTAAATTTGGGGCTGCCTTTTGTAAAACCGCTTCAGGCTCAAAAATCTTAATTATGGAAAAAAAACGTTGCCTCTGGCCGGCCGGGGATGCCCTGATGATTCAATATCATGATGAGGAGTGGGGAATGCCGGTTCATGATGACCGGAAGTTATTCGAATTCCTCTTGTTGGATGCTTTTCAGGCTGGGTTGAGCTGGCGCACTGTTTTATATAAACGCAAGGCCTTTCGTAAGGCATTCGCAAATTTTGACCCGAAGAAGGTTGCCAAATTTGACGAAGCCAAAATGGAANNGTAACCAATGCGCAACTATTTCTTGGGATTCAGAAAGAATTCGGATCTTTTGACAAATATGTCTGGCAGTTTACCAATGGTAAAACGCTAAATAATAAATGGAAGGACCAGAAAAATATCCCAGCCACCAGTCCGGAATCTGATGCGATGAGTGCTGACCTGCGCAAGCGTGGGTTTAAGTTTGTTGGAAGCACCATTTGTTATGCCTTTATGCAGGCTGCCGGTCTGGTAAACGATCATCTTACTTCCTGTTTCTGTTATAAATAATGGTTATTTTTATTTCCAATTCTCTAACATGAACCATATCCATTTCCAATTCTCTCTGCTGGCTTCAATCTTTTCTATTGCTGATCCGTGTTTTTCCCAGAATGTTGACGAATTAAAATTAAAGGACTTTCATCCTGTCTCGATTTATAATACAGCCCAGGTAAAAATTGAAAAAGCAAAATATCCTGTAATAGATTTTCATTCTCATGATTATGCCAAATCAAACGCCGGTGTTGACGAATGGGTGAAGACGATGGATGAAACAGGAATTGCGAAAACAATGATCCTTACTTATTCTACCGGGGCAAGATTTGATTCGATGGTGGAGAAATATGGAAGATACAAGGATCGGTTCGAGGTTTGGTGCGGCTTTGACTATACGGGTTACGACAAGCCGGGATGGCAGCAGCATGCATTAGCAGAACTTGAACGATGTCACAAAAAAGGAGCCGTTGGTGTCGGTGAATTGGGTGATAAAGGATTGGGAGAATTGTATTCGCGACCGGTGCCTGGTTATGGCTTGCATATTGACGATCCCCGCATGAAGCCGCTGCTGGCAAAATGCGCAGAATTGCACATGCCCGTTAGCATACATGTTGCTGAGGACTCCTGGATGTATCTTGCCGCGGATTCTGCAAATGACGGGATGATGAATGCGGCAACATGGAAAGTGGATTTATCAAAGAAGGGGATCTTAAACCATGACCAGTTGATTGCGACATTGGAGAACGCTATAAGAGAAAATCCAAAAACAATTTTTATCGCCTGCCACCTTGCAAACTGCTGCTCAGATCTTAGCGTGCTCGCAAGACTGTTCGATACCTACCCGAACCTCTATGCGGACATTGCGGCTCGCTTTGGCGAAATTTCTCCTGTGCCAAGATATGCAAAGGCGTTTATGGAAAAATATGCCGGCCGGCTTGTCTATGGAACAGACATGGGGACTTCCGCCGATATGTACAGGACCACTTTTCGAATCCTTGAAACGGAAGATGAACATTTCTATGAACAATGGCTCTTCAATTATCATTGGCCTTTATACGGACTTGGCCTATCCGATGATCTGTTGATGAAATTATACTCTGGCAATGCAAAAAAGATTTTATGAATTCTCCTTTATCAGATGAGTCACTCTATCGTCGCCATTCGCCAATTGAAATGGACGCAAGCGCATTTCGCGAAGCGGGTCACCAGTTAATTGACGAAATATCCGATTTTCTTTCATCTATTTCTCAATATCCGGTAACAACCGCTCCAACACCAAGGTCGCTGCAGGCAAAGCTTCCAAAAGGCATGCCCCTGACCGGTGCAGATCCAACGGCATTGATTAAGGAAGTCTGGCGGCTAATGGCAGAAAATAGTTTGCTCAATGGCCATCCGCGCTTTTGGGGTTATATCACTTCATCGCCCGCACCTGTTGGTATGCTGGCCGACCTACTCGCATCTGCGATAAATAGTAATTGCGGAGCTTTTGTGCTTTCACCCATGGCTACAGAAATTGAAAAACAAACCATTCAATGGCTTGGAGAATTAATCGGGTATCCGGCAGGTGGAGGAATCATGGTGAGCGGCGGTAATGAGGCAAATTTTATTGGCTTCCTCGCTGCAAGGAAAGCAAAATTAAACTGGGACATAC
Organism: Chitinophagaceae bacterium; assembly: GCA_003136915.1. GTDB lineage: Bacteria > Bacteroidota > Bacteroidia > Chitinophagales > Chitinophagaceae > Puia. The sequence goes on along the minus strand of PLEB01000344.1, from coordinate 3,390 downwards.
GGAAGCTTGGACTGCAGCCCTCGCAGGGAAAGTGGAGGCTGTATACTTCAGTGGAAACGCATACCTGGATAAATAAAGCTGCCGATCTATTTGGTCTGGGTCTCGATTCAATAAGGTGGATACCCATCGATGAGGACCAGAAAATGAATGTGTCGTTGCTTGAACAAACTATAATGGGAGACAAGAAAGACGGATTGATACCATTTTTGGTTGTTGGTGCGGCCGGTTCCGTAGGAACGGGAACAATTGATCCTTTGAGTGAAATTGCCGCTGTTTGTAAAAAACATGATTGCTGGTTTCATATTGACGGCGCTTACGGAGGATTTGCCGCGGCATTGCCTGAACTAAAAGAACAGTTTCGCGGATTTGAATTGGCTGATTCGATAGCCATCGATCCGCATAAATGGTTGTATAGTCCCCTGGAGGCTGGATGCACACTCGTAAAAGATGCGAATTCATTGACAGATGCATTCAGCTTTCATCCGGTCTATTATAATTTCGATGGGGAAGAAGAAACTAATTATTATGAGAGAGGATTACAAAATTCGAGAGGATTTCGTGCACTGAAAGTGTGGCTGGTACTGCGCCAGGTAGGTGCCGAAGGGCATATTCGCATGATTCGCGAAGACATCCGCCTGGCTAAAAGTCTTTTTGATATACTAGGTCAAAACAAAGAAATCGAAGCGGTTTCACAGCACCTGAGCATTACAACATTCAGGTATAAACCCACGGATATTGATGGAAGTATTGACCAGGAATACCTGAATAAACTAAACCAGACCTTGTTGAATAGATTGCAATCCGGAGGAGAAGTTTTCCCAAGCAACGCAGTGCTGAACGGCAACTTTCTTTTGCGGGTATGCATTGTAAATTTCCGCACCAGCCTCAGCGATATCGAATTATTGCCTGATATCATACTAAGAGAAGGAAGGCCGATCCATGATCAAATGCTAAAAGAAAGATTGGTGGCCTCCTGAAAGCAACAGTTATTTGTCCATAAGCATTTGCGACATTCCAATATAAAATCGGCTATTTCGTCCGAAATGCTAAATAACAAAATACTAACAGAGGATGAAGTATTATTGCGAAACTAAAACGCGCAATCCATGCGGCCACTAGGGGCCTTCGGCCTGATTCTGCTGTTGACTGGCTGGCTGCCATTATTTTCCCAGACAAAATACTCAATAAGCGGAACCGTAATTGATAAAAATTCTGGTGAAACGCTTATAGGCGCCACGGTAATTTTACTTGAACAGCCCAGGTCGGGCGCAAGTTCCAATGCCTATGGCTTTTATTCCGTCAGCGCACCCCCGGGTAGCTACAGCATGATCGTTAGTTTTACAGGATACCTGTCGGATTCTGTAAAAATTGTGCTTAACAGGAATATTTTATTACCCGTGGAACTGAGCACAGATCACACCGAATTGCAAGAGGTGGTGGTAAGCACGGAAAAAAAGGATGATAACGTTACCAAACCGCTGATGGGAGTGCAAAAGCTATCGATGAATGAGATCAAGAATATTCCCGTGCTTTTTGGCGAAAAGGATATATTAAAAACCATCCAATTGCTTCCCGGGATTAAATCCGCCGGAGATGGCAATAGCGGATTTTATGTTCGTGGGGGAGCCGCCGACCAGAACCTCATCCTGTTGGATGAAGCTACGGTGTATAATGCATCCCATTTGCTGGGTTTTTTTTCCACCTTTAATTCCGATGCAATCAAGGACGTTACCGTCTATAAAGGAGGAATGCCTGCAGAATATGGGGGCCGCCTGTCATCGGTGGTAGATGTAAGGATGAATGACGGCAATAATAGGAATTACCTCGTAAGCGGTGGCATCGGCCTGATCGCTTCCAGGTTGAATGTGGAAGGACCCATTATAAAAGATGAAGGTTCATTCATAGTCAGTGCCAGGCGAACATATGCAGATCTATTTCTGAAACTTTCCAGGGATACTACAGTGAACAGGAACAAACTTTATTTCTATGATCTGAATGCAAAAGCAAATTATAAGATTGACAAAAATAACAGGATCTATCTTTCCGGCTATTTTGGAAGGGATGTACTTGGGTTCTCGAATCTTTTTGGCATACAGTGGGGTAATTCCACCGCCACCGCACGATGGAACCACATTTTCAACAGCCGGCTTTTCTCTAACACTTCTTTAATCTATAGTAATTACAATTACCTGATCAATGTCAATTCATCGAGTAATAATATAAATATAACTTCAAAGATCGAGGATTTCGCCCTCAAGGAAGATCTTCAATACTACGCCAATTCGGAAAATAAGATCAATTTTGGATTTAATATCATTCATCATACTATTTCCCCTGGTATTGCCGACGCTTCGGCGGGTTCCAGTTTTAATTCCTTCTCTCTGCAAAAAAAATATTCCCTGGAATCTGCCCTCTATATTTCCCACGAGTGGTCGCCTCTGGCAAAGCTGCAAATCGATTATGGGTTGCGCCTGACCGATTTTTCTGTTTTTGGGCCTGGCAATTTTTATACCTATGATCAGAACGGAAATACCATCAACACCTCAACGTATTCGTCAGGCCAGATCGTCAAAACCTATTTCAACCCGGAACCCCGCTTTTCTTCCAGTTACCTGTTAAACAGTATCAGCTCTCTAAAAATTTCGTATACAAGAAATATTCAAAACCTGCACCTGCTTTCCAATTCCAATTCCAGCAATCCTACGGATCTNNCAGCTCCTGTTTGGAAAGGGCCGCGCCTACGGCTGGGAACTTTTTTTCAAAAAAAAATATGGTAAGCTTACAGGATGGGTGGGCTATACGCTTTCCCGAACAGAATTGAAAATTGATGGAATTAATAATGGGAACTGGTATCCTGCCAGGCAGGACATCACCCATGACATTTCCATAGTAGGTATTTATCAGGCCAGTAAGAAATGGACTTTTTCGGCAACATGGGTATATTCCACCGGGAATGCAGTGACTTTCCCCAGTGGTAAATATGATGTGAACGGACAAATCGTATTCTATTATACACAAAGAAACGCTTACCGCATGCCGCCCTACCATCGCCTTGATCTGGGTGCTACCCTGGTGACGAGGAAAACAAAAAAAACCGAAAGGAGTTGGACATTTTCTATCTATAACGCGTACGACCGGGCTAATCCTTATTTCATCCAGTTTCAACAGGATCCCAATGACGCATCAAGGACACAGGCCGTTCAGTATTCCTTATTCAAGATTATTCCATCCGTAACCTACAATTTTAAATTTTGATTTTATGAAGTCCTGCATAAGATCTGTTATATTGTTTTTTATACTGTCATATTGTTGCTGTAAAAAAGTGATCCAGGTAAACCTGAACGATGCGGCACCGCAGATCGTCATTTATGGAGAAGTCACCGATTTGCC
>PLEB01000173.1 GCA_003136915.1 Chitinophagaceae bacterium | reverse complement strand
ATCACCTCATCAAAAATCAGCACCGTTCCCGAGTCACTAGTGATCTTTCGCAAATCCTTAAGGAATTCAACTGGCTGAAATTCAGGGCGCCGGCTCTGAACTGGTTCAATCAGTACTGCTGCCAAGTCATGGCTTCTTTGCCTGATGATGTTCAGGCTCTCTTCCGTTCCATAATCCAGGATCAGCATGTTCTGAACAGACTCAGGCATAATTCCGGGTGCTGCGGGGAATGATTTTAATTTTTTAGTGCCGCGCACGATTACTTCATCATTTATTCCATGGTAGGAACCAGCAAAGGCAACGATCAATGAACGGCCTGTAACCGTTCTGGCTATTCGCATCGCACCCAGTACCGCTTCAGATCCGGTATTGCAGAGGGCGGACCTTTCAAACCCGGTAAACTCACAAATCAGCTTACAAACCGGTCCTGCCAATTCATGTTGCGGTCCGATCTCATAACCCCGCTCTATCTGCGTTTTAAGCGCATCCTTGATAAATTCAGGCTGGTAGCCGAACAGGTTGGATCCAAATCCATTCAGTACGTCAATGTATTCATTCCCGTCAATATCCCAGATCCTGCTTCCATTGGAGCGGTTCACCACCAGGGGATATACAATTTCTTTTGTCAGCGGTTTAAACCCGGATACAACCCGGGGATCGGCCATATAGTCGCGGTGCAGCTGCGTATAATTTTTGCTTTTGAGTGTTTTAAGATTGTACTTCTGCGTAAAAGAATTCAGAAATGCTTCCTGTTTCGCATTAAGTTTTGTTACCTGTTTCTCAATACGGGCGGTAGCGCCAAATGGTTTTTTCAGTTCGGTCATTTCTTCTGCGCTGACTTCTGAAAGGGAAATTTCCTTCTTAACCGGAAGGACAGGCATCCCATTGACCGCAGGAATTGCGGCAGCATTTCCATTCAGAAGGGCCACCTGCTGGGCAAGCAACTGAATCTGCTGTGTAATGAGAGAAAGCGAAGTTGAATTATTCGCGGTGCCGCCCTCCTGCGCAATGAAATTGGCAGTTGCCTGCATAGTTGCAGGCGCCGTGTCTGGAGCAAATTGTTCGCGAGGTAATTTTTCATCCAGGTAAGATGCCAACAGGTCAAGCGTACCACATGATTCATTTAATTGCCTGAAAGTTACCGGAACGCCGAACTCCTTTTTCATATGCAGCGTGATTTGCGTAAGCAAAAGGGAATCCAGGCCCATTTCAATAAAGCTCATGTCCGGATTCACTGCACCCATTTCAATTCCGGAGGTGTTCTCCAAAATTTCTTTAATTTTTTCAATCAGGATTGTTTTTCTCATCTTGATAGGTTGATTGATCGGTATTTCTTTATTAGTATATGCAGCAGCGGCCGGTTGCTTTAGTTCGGCAGCTGGGGCTGAGGGATCCACCCAATGCATTGTTTTCGCGAAAGCATATCCCGGCAATTCGATCAGCTGTCGCTCCTGCCTGGAATAAAATGCACGCCAGTCAATCTCCACACCGTGCAACCAAAGTTGTCCTGCTGCTTTCATCATCGAAGCATAATCTGATTGTCCTTCCAAAGATTCAAGGCTGCTGACCGCTACCGGAATTTTTGATTGATTATGTTGGCGGATCAGTGTGCTGGCCACATTCCGTGGTCCCGATTCCAGCATCAGTCCGAATCCTTCTTCCAGCGCGCGGTTCACTGCCGGAGAAAAGCGCACCGTATTGCGCAGATGTCCGGCCCAGTATCCGGAATCGGTAGCTTCAGCAACGCCCAACCATTCTCCCGTTACGGTAGAAACAATGGGAATTGTGGGTGCATGTAAGTTCACAGTCTCAACCACTTTCCGGAAAGGTTCTATCACGGAATCCATCATGGCGGAATGAAAGGCATGACTCGTAAATAATAGTTTATTGCGAATATTTTTTTCTTCCAGCAATTTTGAGAATGACTGAATGGATTCCGATGGGCCCGAAACAACGCAAAGGCCCGGGCTATTAATGGCAGCAAGCGAAAGCGTTGATGGCATGAGTATGCTTACCTGATCATGACGGCCACGCACACCCAGCATGCTTCCGCGTTCCAGAGAACCCATCAGCCTGCCCCGCATGGCTACTAGCTTCAGACCGTCAGCCAAACTGAATACCCCGGAGAAGTAAGCGGCCACAAATTCCCCAATACTATGGCCAATAAACGCCTTCGGATGGACGCCCCAGCTCATCCACAACCGCGCTGTGGCATATTCAATCGCGAATAAGGAAGGCTGGGTATAAATCGTGTTGTTGATCTTTTCATCTGCAGCTCCGTCGGCAACTGCGTAGTAAATCACTTCGCGTATATCTTCCTTCAATATGGGCTTAAGTAATTCGGCGCATTCGTCCACCGAATCCCGGAAAACTTTTTCGGACTGATAGAGTCCGAGTCCCATATTGACGGATTGGGAACCCTGACCCGGGAATACAAATACGGGACCTGCCGGGGCCTCTTCCAACCTGGCGGCCTCGGATGGCAATGGTTTTTGAACCTGCAATTGCTTCAGAAGTGTGGCTGCTGAGTCAGCAACGGCAAACCGGCGACTCTTGAAATCTGCCCTTGTCATCTGCAGCGTGAACGCAAGATCCGCAAGATTTACGGAAGGATTTTTTCCGAGCCAAACAGCCAGCTTTTGCGCATAGGCATCCCTGGTAGCATCTGTTTTGGCGGACCAGCTGATCAGCTGAAAGGGCTTTCCTGAATCTGAAACACGCACCGGATTCTCATATTCTTCCAGAACCACGTGAACGTTCGTGCCTCCGACACCGAAGGAACTCACACCAGCCCTTCGGATCGATTTTGATTCCCATTTTCTGAATTTATCATTCACAAAGAAAGGGCTGTTCTTAAAATCTATTTCAGGGTTGGGTTTGCTGAAATTAATTGATGGCGGAAGTTGCCGGTAATGCAGGGACAATACTGTTTTTATTAACCCCGCAACGCCGGCTGCCGCGGTAAGGTGGCCCATATTGCTTTTGATGGAGCCGAGAGCGCAATACCCCGATTTCTCCTGTCTCCCAAATGCCATATTCAATCCCTCCATCTCGATCGGATCACCGAGAGGCGTAGCTGTTCCATGTGCTTCGACGTAACCGATCGTGGAAGGGTCCAGGTTTCCATCTTCCAATGCCATGCGGATAGCACCGGCCTGGCCCGAAGCGCTGGGCGCTGTAAAACTTCCTTTCCCACCTCCGTCATTGTTGATACCAACGCCTTTGATGAGGGCCCATATCTTATCTCCGTCGCGCTCCGCTTCCTGTTTTGGTTTTAATAATACAATGCCTGCCCCATCGCTGAAAACGGTACCCTGCGCATCGGCGTCGAAAGCCCGGGTATGGCCATCGCGACTGAACATTGCGCCCTCCTGGTAAACATGTCCGCTTTTAAGCGGTACTGTAATGGAAGTCCCGCCCGCGAGTGCAACATCACATTGGCCTTTACGCAGACTGTCCACTGCTTCTGCAATAGCCAGTAAAGAAGTTGAGCAGGCCGAGTGTACACTTACTGCGGGCCCCTTGAGATCCAGGGCGTAAGCCGTGCGGGACGCTACGTAGTCTTTTTCATTGTAGGTCATTACCTGGAACGCGCCCATTTTTTCTACCAGGTCGCGGCGGCTGAGAACATTATTCAGGTAATAAGAATTATTTCCAGATCCTGCAAAAACGCCGATGGATCCATGATATATCGAAGGAAGATATCCCGCTTTTTCCAGCGCTTCCCAGGCAATTTCGAGGAATACCCTTTGCTGGGGATCCATCAGATCAGCCAGTTTGGGATTTATATTGAAAAAAGAAGAATCAAAATTCGTCGCATCGGAAATGACACCGCGCGCCCGAACATAATCCGGATCGTTAGCCAGGGATGAAGGAACTGCAATGTCCAATTCTTCTTTAGTGAAAAAAGAAACGGTCTCTCTGCCTTCTTTCAAAAGGTCCCAGAGTTCATCAATGGTTTGCGCACCGGGAAAACGGCCTGCCATGGCAATGACCGCAATATCACCGACCCCGGATTCCTGCGGCGCGGTTACTGAAAGGGATTTTTTCCTGGGGCCCTTAACGGAAGTCTCGGGTGAGCCATCAAGGAAAGCCGCGATGCCGCGAATTGTTGGGTCCTGGTAGATCCTGGTAACGGGCAAGCGTAGTTGATGATGCAGTTGTAAAATGGAAACGGTATTTACAGCCAACAGGGAATTACCTCCCAACTCAAAGAAATTGTCATCTGCTCCAATCCGGTCGTATGGCAAAAGGCCGAGACACACAGAACTGATTATTTTTTCTGTATTCGTGACGGGTGCTTTGAACAACACCTGAAGGTCGGGCCTTTTATTATCCGGTTTTGGCAATGCCCGTTTGTCAACCTTACCGCTTGATGTTTTTGGCAATTCATCCAGCCAAACGAAAGCCGAGGGCATCATATAATCCGGCACCTGCTCATGCAAGGCTTTCCTAAGTGCCCCGGTATTTTTTTGGCCGTCCGATGAAACGAGGTAGGCGACCAATCGCAATTGACCCGGTAAATCTTCCCTGGCCATCACGATGGCCTGGCGGATGCCAGCATTTGTGCTCAGTAAAACTTCTATTTCGCCAGGTTCAATCCGATAGCCGCGGATCTTGACCTGGTCATCCCTTCTGCCTAAAAATTCTATATTGCCTTCATTCGTATATTTTGCAAGATCGCCGGTCTTATAAATGCGTATGGTGCCTGAATATGGATCCTGATACGGAACAAATTTTTCAGCCGTAAGCTGCGGACGATTGAGATATCCCTCAGCAACGCATGCGCCACCGATGCAAAGTTCACCTATCTCGCCGGCAGGAAGTTGCCGCCCTTTTTCATCTAAAATATAGATTGAACAATGATCAATTGGTTTTCCGATGGAAGGGAGCGCGGGCCAGCGTTCGGGATCTCCTTCCAGTTTGAAAGACGAAACCACATGACATTCCGTAGGCCCATACTGGTTAAATAAAACGCAACCCGGCAATGCTTTAAAAAAGCGGATCACCTGGCGCGTAATTTTGAGTTGCTCACCAGCCGTAATCACTTCTTGCAAGGAACCGGGAAATAAATTTATGGCATCTGCGGCTTCTGTGAGATACTGCAAAGCAACAAATGGAACGAAAATGCGGTGAATGGATTCATCTTTGATAAAATGAAGCAGCTGTTGTGGATCCAGCCTCAGGTCATCATCAATAAGTACAAGTGTTCCTCCGCTGCAGAGCGTCGAAAAAATTTCCTGAAAAGAAACATCAAAACTCAGAGGTGCAAACTGGAGCGTGTTGGTTCCTGCAGCAGCTTTTGAATTCTTTTGTTGCCAGTGTAAGAGATTGACCAGAGCTGCATGACCCATGCTCACCGCTTTGGGCCTGCCCGTGGACCCGGACGTAAATAAGATATAAGCCAGCTGTCCCTGGGAGAAAGTATCTGTACCGGACAACTGAACTCCGGGCCTGGAAGAGGGATCCAGACCATGAAGACCCTGCGCTTCAAAAAGGGCTGTTTCTTCAGGCAAACAAATACATAAATCAATACGGGAATCCTCAACCATTTGTTTTAAACGATCTGCCGGATAATCTGGGTCCAGAGGTAAATAAGCTTTACCTGATTTCAAAATTGCCAGCACGGCCACCATCATCTGCATATTTCGGGTAGTGCTTACCCCGATGATACCAGAACCAGGGGATTGTTTCAGAATTTCTGCAGCAAGGGTGGTGGATTGCTGATCAAGTTGCGCGTAAGTGAGTATGTTTTTTCCATGGCGAACTGCCACTGTATTGGGTCTGCGGTCAAGGTGGGGGTAAAAAAGCGATTGCACAAATTCTTTTGCCCCACCCTCCTTATCCCGGAAAGAATTTTCAATCACACGCATTGCTCGGAGGTATAAGGTTATTATTTAGAACGAAACGAAAATTTAGCATTTTCATTGGGTTATGGATGAATGAACTGCCCGGCAAGCCAGGAGCGATATTATATAAAGCTGGTTTTTTCAGGATAGGGGATCATCATCAGCCTTCAGTAATCCTGCAGGATTGACCGGCAAGCCAGGCATAAGAATAAGTGGCCACCGCCTTCAGCTTACTTTCTTTTTTTCTGAATTCCCAGACGTCTTTCAAAAAGTCCTTGTAATTTTTGCGGTTGAGCTGATCAAAAGCAACAGAAATGGTTGGTGTTAAAGAATATGCCGAATGCCAGGTGCCATATGGAATAAATAGAGTTTCTCCCGGTCCTACGGTAAAATGAATCGGGGTTGCTTCTTTATATAGCGGAAATTTCTCATAATCGGGTTCAAAAATATTAAGCTCTGAACGCCAGGGATCATCCGTTTTTGGATAGAGCAAATGCTCCTGGCCGCGTGGAAAAACCGTAAATCTTTTATTTCCATAAAGCTGGGTTATCCAGGCATTCAGATGATAATAGTCGAGATGCAAATATGGAAACTTCCCGCCCGGTCCCCCTATGAAAACCTCGGTGGCACTTCCCCAATGTCCGCGGCTAAACCATTTTGTTCTTAGCCAGTTTGGTTTTGCATAATTCAAATCCAGCGGTTCAAGCAGCGGAAGCAGTTCGGGAAGTGTTTCGGGAATATCGAAGATGCAGGGATAGGGCGCGGGATTGGATTCGGAACTGGATTCAACCATATCCATGATTTCGCGCATGCTATAGGTTGTTCCTTTCACATCTGTAGTACGGTTGCCAAAATTTTCACGGAACCAGTTTGGAGTAAATAGGTCTTTTGCTTTCCAAACCTTTGATGCATTTTCAAATACTACCGGAATACCTTTCAGATAAAATTCATTCATGAATTCTTCCTGGGAGATATCCCCCACTCTTTTAACTTCCATGGAAAAGGGGTTTTAAGATCGAAACAAACAGAGCCAAATTAAACATATTTTTCAGATAATCATAGAATTAGAAACCAATAGTCAATGGAATTTTCAGGGAACCCATTTCCTCCGGGTTTC
>PLEB01000135.1:854-2938 GCA_003136915.1 Chitinophagaceae bacterium | reverse complement strand
TACAGGGAACTTTTGCTGAAGAAAGATATTGATGCCGTGATCATTGCCACCAGCGACCATTGGCATTCCCGTATTTCCATTGATGCATTGCAGAGTGGCAAAGCAGTTTATTGTGAAAAACCAATGGTTCACAAGTTCAGTCAGGGCCTGGATGTAATCGATGCCTGGAAGAAAAGTAAAAAGACGATGCAGGTGGGGAGTCAGCGAGTGAGCAGTATTGCTACCATAAAAGCGCAGGAGGCTTTTCGTTCCGGTGCCATTGGCCAGTTGTCCTGCGTTGAAGCAAATTTTGACCGGCAAAGTGCACTGGGTGCCTGGGAATATACAATGCCAACGGATGGATCAACGGAAACAGTCGAATGGAAAAAATATATTCAGGGAATGCCCGATGAGCCTTACGATCCCAAGAAATTTTTCTGGTGGAGGAATTACCGCGCTTTTGGTACCGGGGTAGCCGGCGATCTGTTTGTCCACTTGCTTTCCGGCATTCATGTGATCACGAGCTCAAAGGGCCCGGAGAAAATCTATACTTCCGGCCAGTTATGTTACTGGAAAGACGGTCGTGATGTTCCGGATGTAATGGCCGGTGTGATCCAATATCCGAAAACCGAAGAGCATCCTGAGTTTCAGGTTATGCTCCGGGTGAACTTTATCAGCGGGAACAATGAATCCGGAGGAACAACATTTATCGGATCGGAAGGGGTAATGTCGATGGAGGGAAATGGATTCAGGATCCGGCATCATAAAATGCCAAAAGCGCCCGGTATCGGAGGTTGGGATGCACTGACAACCTATCCCAAAGCCATGCAGGAAGAATTGTTGAAACGGTATAATCAGAAATATTCTGCCGATGAGCAGCGCGATCAGTCGGATCCGGATACCGTGTTTAATACAGCTGAGGGATATGATGAGCATATGGAACATTTCGCACATTTTTTTGAGGGCGTGAGAAATGGTACCCCCGTAGTAGAAGATCCGGAATTTGGATTCCGTGCAGCAGCACCATGCCTCGCCGCCAACGAAAGTTATTTCCAAAACAAAATCATCCGTTGGGATCCGGTCAATATGAAGTTGATATCCTGACCGCAACTCATTATGGAAAAATTTTATCTCTACGAAGATCTCTGGAGATTTACAAAAGATGTCTTTTGCAGCATAGATTGTTCTGCGCATGATGCTGAACTTGCAGCGACCTGCTTATTGCGGGCTGATCTGCGGGGGATTGATTCCCATGGCGTGGCGCGTTTGAATGGGTATGTCAGGCTCTGGGAGGCCAAGAGGGCAAATACCCGGCCGCGTATGGAAGTTGTTCATGAAACTCCATCCACGGCCGTGCTGGATGGTGATGCCGGCCTGGGATTGGTTGTCGCTCCTTTCGCCATGGACCTGGCCATACTTAAGGCAAAAAATGTTGGATCAGGATGGGTTGCTGTCAGGAATTCGAATCATTTCGGCATTGCGGCCCATCACGCATTGAAAGCGGTCGATCAGGAAATGATCGGGATCGTCATGACCAATGCCAGCGCCCTGGTGGCACCAACTTTTTCCATTGAGCGTTTGCTTGGCACAAACCCGATCTGCGTGGCTATTCCTTCCGGAAACGAACCTCCTTTTGTGGCCGACCTTGCTACTTCAACAGCCGCAAATGGTAAATTGGAGATTCTGCAGCGCAAGAACGAGAAGGCACCGGAGGGATGGATTCAGGACAAGGATGGAAATATATCTACCAACCCGCATGAACTAAAAGCAGGAGGCGCCCTTTTGCCCCTGGGTAGTGATCGGGTACATGGAAGTCATAAGGGATATGCTCTCGGTGCAATTGTGGATATATTCTCAGGCGTCCTGAGCGGCGCAAATTACGGACCCTGGGTTCCGCCATTTCCTGCATATGTCCCTATTCCGGAGAATATGCCGGGGAAAGGCATAGGTCATTTTTTCGGTGCCATACGGATTGACGGTTTCCGGAAAGCAGATGACTTTAAAAAAGATATGGACCAATGGCTGGTCCGGTTCAGGAATGCAATTCCCGCCAGTGATCAGGAAAGGGTACTTGTTCCCGGTGATCCGGAAAGAGAAATGGAATC
>PLEB01000135.1:0-847 GCA_003136915.1 Chitinophagaceae bacterium | reverse complement strand
GTGAATATGTTTTTTCTTTGAATTTATTTGTCTCTTTTTGCTGCAGCATGTAATGGATGATCCGGCTTCTTGCAGCGCAATAACTTCAGCATAAATCAATTTCGGAAAGACTTTCTCAAAATGGGAAAAACCCATTGAGAAGGGGCTGGGTAAACCCTTATAAATCAGGTGGATTATGTTTGGTATAGCAATTGGAGCCCCTATGATGTCTAAACCCGACTCTTATGAAACAAGTCAATAACCCTACTGTGCAACCGAACAGTAAACATATAAAAAGGACACTTGCCTTTACAGCAGGAGTCTGCTTGATGCTGCTTGCAGCAATTCCTGGTTTTTCCCAGAATTGCCCCAGCAGTGGTACTTTTAGCCTTGGCACTAATGAAAACACTTATTTTCCTGGTACCCAGGCAACGGTAGCCGCGGGGGCCACTTCCATTACTTTAGGTGCTGCAGGTGCAGGTGCGAATTTTGGAAATACGCCCCTTGCGGTTGGAGATGTGATACTGATCATTCAGATGCAGGGGGCTACGATAAATGTTCCCGCGCCTTCCACAAACTCACTTTATGGTGGAAATTCCAGCGGTATGGGAAGTGGGTTTCTTACAACCAACCTGCTTGCCGGAAATATGGAGTTTGCCGTGGCAACAAATGCGGTGCCTCTTGCTGGTGGTACTTTGAATATTGCATCAGGACTAACTTACGCATATGCTAATGCCGCATTCGGAGCAAACGGTCAGTACACTTACCAGGTTATCCGTGTATCCACTCATTATAATATACAGCTGACTGCTACAATCAATACGCCTTTATGGAATGGTTCAACTGGTGGTGTAACGGTCGTTAGTGC
>PLEB01000091.1 GCA_003136915.1 Chitinophagaceae bacterium | reverse complement strand
GGGGGCACCTTATACCTATGACATTTATTACAGTTAGCCAGATAGATCGTTTTGCCCTCATTCAATTGGCTCATCGAGTATCCCTGAAACTTTTGTGCTCCTCTGTCAGCGTCTACCTGGGAAGGCTCAACCAGCTTTGTAGCAGTACAGGCGGAAATAAAAACAATAAACAGGACGAGAACTGTCTTATTCATGATCCATTAATTTAGGATTTATATTCTATTTAAAATAAGAAAGCGGAATGTGTTTCCACATATCATGCGACAGGTGCCCGGTCAATACTTCATATAACAGGTAGATCGGCCAGAAGATCCAATGCAAAATCAGCAATATTATTGAATGATTGTAATACCAGCTTACCATGATGGAATAGATGCCCAATAAAAAATAGACCAGGCTATAACTTCTTCTGTTCATAAAAGCGTGATTTAATGATTAAATACGTATGCAAATGGGTTATGGTTAATTGTCAGGTCGTCCTTATGTAGAATCTTATATCCGGATTCATCTCTTGCAATTTTAAAACCAAGCAGACTCGTAAAAAACAAGGCAGTTGCCTTTATATCATAAGACGGGATCATGGGGCTTAAGTGCAGGGCATTATACATAATGCAATAAATGAAGGTTAATCGAGCCCTGGAAACCGGCTAAATAAAATTCAAAACTAATCTTAATTAGAGAAGAAGCAGCCATCATTGGCCGATAAATTTGGGGCGCGGCCTATATCCGGCGAATAGAAATTAGTATTATCTTCATAACTATTCTTCCTGTTCTTTAACACTCAGCGAAAGCTTTTTTATGAAAAAGATCTATAAAAAGGTTTTATCACTTACACTTTTCATTTTTAGTATTATGGCTGTAGGCTACACTCAGCAGGAGAGCGGCAAACTTCGCATTATCATGTTTGGCGCTCATCCGGACGACTGTGAAAAAGCGGGCGGAACAGCAGCCCTTTTTGCGGAGATGGGATATGCTGTTAAGTTTGTTTCCGTTACAAATGGGGACGCGGGTCACCAGGTGATGAAAGGTGAACCGCTTGCCAAAAGAAGGTATGCCGAAGCGCAGGAAGCGGCCCGGCGTCTCGGGATCGCTGCTTATGATGTACTGGACAATCACGATGGTATGCTAATGCCCAGCCTCGAAGTGCGGATGCAGATCATTAAAGAGATCCGCGAATGGAATGCGGATATTGTTATTGCTCCACGCCCCAATGATTATCATCCGGATCACCGGTACACAGGTGTTTTGGTTCAGGATGCTGCTTATATGGTGGCGGTTCCCAATGTTGAACCGGAAATAGCCGCCCTGAAAAAGAATCCTGTTTTTTTATATTACACAGATCGTTTTCAAAGGCCCAATCCCTTCAGGCCGGATATCGCTGTGGATATTACCAGCACCTTTGATAAAAAAGTTGCCTGCTTTGATGCGCACGTATCACAGGTTTATGAATGGCTGCCCTGGATCGGCCATTACCTGGACCAGGTTCCCCAGGATAAAAACGAAAGGATCAAATGGCTCGCAACACGATATGATGAGCCGATTAAGCCGGAAACGCGTGCTGCCCTGGAAAAATGGTACGGAAAGGACCGGGCTGCCAGGGTTCTCCATGCCGAGCCCTTTGAAATATGCGAATATGGTGCCCAGCCAAATGACGATGAAATAAAAAGATTGTTCCCAATGCTGGGAAAATAAATGCCAGGTTCGCCTGAATAAATCGCTAGCATGAACCTTCGGACTGAAGTATTATTGAGTGCCCTGCTTTGTTTGCTTTTCTCAAATGCCAGGTTTCTTTATGGCCAATCAGCCGATTCAACTCTGCTGGTTGTGAACAAGACAAGCAACTTTCAGATAACGGGTGATGGCAGCGCCCCAAACTGGCAACATGAAGAATGGCAGCTGTTGCCTGAACGCAAGATTTCCGGAGCCGTTTACCAGACAAAATTAAAACTGCTTTATTCTGACTCGGGTATTTATTGCCTCTATTTTTGCGAGGATAAGAAATTAACAGCCACGTTAAAGGAAGATTTCCTCGACCTGTTCAATGAGGATGTAGTCGAAGCATTTTTTTGGACCGATGAAACCATCCCTCTCTATTTTGAGTATGAACTCTCGCCGCTGAATTTTGAGTTACCGATCCTCGTACCAAATATGAAAGGAAACTTTTTGGGATGGCGGCCATGGCACTACGAAGGCAACCGCAGGACCAAACATGAAACACATATTACAAGGAATGATGGCCAGGTTGTTTCCTGGACCGCAGAATTTTTCATTCCTTTCACATTACTTAAGCCGATGACAAATGTTCCACCCCACAAGGGTGCACGTTGGCGAGCAAATTTTTACCGCATAGATTATGATAGTGGAGTTTCGGCATGGGCCTGGCGGCCAACCCGGACTAATTTCCACGATTATGAAAAATTCGGCACCCTTCTGTTTAATTAAATAAGGAATTGCTATTCCGGGCCCGGTTAAATTAACTTAGATCATCATTAGTAGATCCTAAAAAAATTATTTAATGCCGACATCCAAAAAAATTTATGCCGGAAGGAATTCACGGCGGCGCTTTCTCAAGAATGCTCTTGTTGCTTCAGCAGGCTTTTATATTGTTCCCCGACATGTTCTGGGAAGAGGATTTATCGCACCCAGTGATAAACTCAACATTGCATCTATTGGTGCCGGCGGCAAAGGACAGGATGATATTGATCATTTCTTCAAAAGCGGGAAAGCCAATATCGCCTATCTCTGTGATGTGGACGACAGGCAGTCAGCCGATACCCGCAAGAGTTTTCCCAATGCAAAATATTACAAAGACTTCAGGGAAATGCTGGCTAAAGAAAGCAAACATATTGATGCAGTATCCGTTTCAACACCAGATCACACACATGCGGTGGCCGCAATGGCAGCTATGCAGTTGAACAAACATGTATACGTACAAAAACCGCTGACACATGATATTTACGAGGCCCGTATGCTCACTCAGGCGGCCCACACATATAAAGTGGTCACTCAAATGGGTAATCAGGGTTCTTCCGGAGACGGTGTGCGTCAATTGATGGAATGGAATATGGCAGGCCTTTTAGGGGATGTGCATACCGTTTATTGTTTCACCGACAGACCCATCTGGCCGCAAGGAATAGAAAGGCCCAACACCCCGTCTGCCATTCCTCCTGAATTGGATTTTGATCTCTGGTTGGGCACGGCTCCCAAGAAAAATTATTTTGAAGGATTGTTACCTTTTAACTGGCGCGGCTGGTGGGATTATGGCACCGGAGCCCTCGGCGATATGGCTTGCCATATCATGGCGCCGGCGTTTGCTGTGTTGGATCTCGGCTACCCGGTTTCTGCAGAATGCAGTGTGGCAACAAAATATATTGAAAACTGGCACAAAGGATATTTTCCTGACAGCGGTCCGATTTCATCTCATATTATATTAACCTTCAAAGGGCGGAACGGGAAACCCGACCTGGAACTGCATTGGATGGATGGCGGCATTCAGCCTGCGCGTCCGGCAGAACTGGAGCCAAATGAAATGATGGGAGACGGAGGAAATGGTGCCATCTTTATCGGCACAAAAGGAAAAATGATGTGCGGCACCTATGGTATAAATCCACAGCTATTGCCGACTTCGCTGAACCAAAAAACCAAATTGCCTCAAACCGTTGCGCGTGTTCCAGGGGGCGATGAGGGTCATTACGCTGCATGGGTTGAGGCTGCTATTGCGGGATACGGAAGTGAAAAAGCAAAAAATCTAAGTTCTCATTTTGATATAGCCGGACCTTTGACGGAAAGTGTACTCATGGGTAATCTGGCCATCAGAAGCTACGATATACAAAAGAAAAAAGGCGAAGAGATAGAATACCCGGGACAACATATTAAACTGCTTTGGGACGGCCCAAATATGAAGATCACCAATTTCGATGATGCCAATCAATTTGTAAAAAGAACTTACCGGGAGGGTTGGAGCCTGGGTGCATAGCTCAATAAGGGAATCCTCTAAATAGCGCCAGGGGATACTGGTCGATAAATCAACAAATACCCCCCGGACTTTTTTCTTCTGGCAGGTTAAAATTAAGTATTGAAATGGATTTCCAGATGAATAATTCGTTAAATGGATCGAAATATCTTACCCTTTCGGTGAATTTCAAATGAGCAGGGCTAAATAATGATTTGCGGGTTTATTTTACCTGATGGATTCAATTTCCTTATCAATAAAATCAGAATGCACAAATAATACGCAACATAGAATCGATCGGCCACTACCGGATGGAAAATAAACCTCACCGTTATGATCAGCATGATTACAATGATCAATTGCTCATCGGCATTAAGCGTGCGGAACCGTAAAACCTGTCCTCCCTTTAATACCAGCAGCGCAAGTACCAGGAACAAAAGCAGGTTNNAATTCTTTCGAAAAATTGGGATAAAACAATACGCCCGATCCATATGACCTGGCACTAAGGCTGATGAAAAGGTAGCTAACTATGACAAGTAACAGCATCCAGCTATATTTCCTATATGAAACACGAGGTTGCCAGTGATTGGAAAAGCTCATCAGTGTCAAAAAGAAAAATGCAGGAATAGTATTATCAAGACGTGCAAATATCGAAAGCAGGAAGAATAATAAAGTTAACAGGGATGATTTCCTTTCGATCATAAAAAACATCGCGCACAACAACAAGAAAGCAGAAAGGCAATCGGGAGAAGAAGTTCTTACCAATTCCCACATAGGAGCGGAAAGCATAACCAGGCAACTCACTCCCAATGCCAGAAAAAAATCCAGCCATCTGATCAGCCAAAAAACCAGCAAGACGCCAATCAGAAGATAAGAAATAACGGAAGGCAGGATCGTAGCCGGGATTATCGGAACCCCCGCCCTGTATAAATAATAAACCATCCGGCTGTATAAAGGTTTTACTGCATAAGAAGACAATTTACCCTGGAATTCAACGGGATTTTCAGCCATTTTTCTCCTGAAATCAAGGCCGCCGTCCGCAAGTTGACCGTAGACGGCGGGAGGCAACTGCAGTTTGGCGATATGATATACTGTATCATGAACAAATCCGGGATCATTATGATCATACGAAATCACAACACCCATATAAGCCAGCATATCCCAATTGTACAGAGGTCTTTTGAAAGCATATATGCCCACGAAGAAAATGAAAATAAAATAAAGGAAAAGGAATATCCTGTTTCTCAAAATGGTTGTTTTAAGGCTTTCGATCCGCAAATTAATTTGGTGATTATATTTCACATGGATTGAGCCGGTGACCGTTTCTAATATACGCACTTTCCGTAAGGCAATTATCAAATCCTGTATTCAAAGCATTTTCTTGATCCGTGCTTATAGGCTGATACCATTGGTTGTCAATACTGCCAGAAGGCCATCAGCTGTACTTGAATTGAGAAAAAGCATTTACCCGGTAAGGCCTAAACCATGAGAATCTTCCACACAAAACAGGTATCTTATGATATGCCAGCAATGCCAGGAAAAATCAGTGCGGGGATATTGCTCTACCGCAAGCCATATCCGTTGACGGAGGTAATGCTGGTTCATCCCGGAGGTCCATTTTGGAAAAATAAGGACAGCGGCGCATGGACCATTCCAAAGGGAGAACCAATGGAAAAAGAACTTTTGCAGGATGCAGCATGGAGGGAGTTCTTTGAAGAAACCGGTTATCAATTGAAACGTGGGGGAAGGGTTTTAACACCGGTCCGTCAAAAAGCCGGAAAATGGATCCATGCCTGTATCGTGGAAGGCGATTTCGATACCAGCGCGTTAAAGAGTAACACATTCGAATTAGAATGGCCACCTAAATCCGGTGTTAA
>PLEB01000002.1 GCA_003136915.1 Chitinophagaceae bacterium | reverse complement strand
CAGATATTCTTCTTTCAGTGGCTGAGGAGCCAGTTTAGGATAAATACAGGATGATCCGATGAACATTAGTTTTTTGACGCCGTATTTCCAGGACGCATAGATCACGTTGTTCTGGATCATTAAGTTTTCGTATATAAAATCCGCCCGGTAAGTATCGTTTGCCAGGATGCCACCCACTTTGGCAGCGGCCAGGAAAACATAATCCGGTTTATTTGATTCAAAAAAAATCCTTACCGCNNCGGTAAATCAGGTTTTGGAATCCCTCACCTTCAAGTCTTCTCTTAATTGCCGAACCAACCATTCCCTTGTGGCCGGCGATGTAGATTTTATCTTGAATATTCATTTTGTTTTTAATGAGAAAGCGTCATTTGCTTCGTTGACAGTTGACGGTTGACTGATTTCAGGCCCGAATCCCCACTTAATGTCAGTCAACTGTCAACCGTCCACCTACTCATAAATCAACCATCAACCTACTCATGCTGGTTCTTAATCTCAAAACCAGATTCTCTCAGAATCTTTTCCCTCCGGAAAAGATCAACATCCGCGTGTACCATTTCGCGGACGAGCGTCGCCAGATCGTACTTCGGCTTCCATCCTAATTTTTCCCGGGCCTTGCGGGCGTCTCCGATCAATAAATCCACTTCCGTGGGACGATAATATATCGGATCCACGACAATTATCTTTTTGCCAAGTTCCAACTTAAAGTCCGGATTGCTGCAGGAAAGGATTTCGGCATACTCCTTATCTTCTTTTCCTTTAAATGCCAGCTGAATACCGATCTCCGCAAAGGCCATTTTTACAAATTCCCGAACAGGAGTGGTGACCCCGGTAGCAATAACAAAATCCTCTGGTTTTTCCTGCTGCAGGATAAGCCACATGGCTTCCACATAATCTTTGGCATGTCCCCAGTCGCGTTGGGCGTTCAGGTTCCCGAGATATAATTTATCCTGGAGACCAAGTCCGATCTTAGCGACTGCCCTGGTGATCTTGCGTGTAACGAAAGTTTCTCCGCGCATCGGCGATTCATGATTGAACAGGATGCCGTTGACGGCGAACATATCGTAAGCTTCCCGGTAATTAATGGTGATCCAATAAGCATACAACTTAGCCACAGCGTAGGGTGAGCGGGGGTAGAAGGGTGTATTCTCCGATTGCGGAACCGCTTGCGCGAGGCCGTATAATTCGGATGTGGATGCCTGGTAAATCTTAGTTTTTTTTGTAAGGTCCAGTAGCCTGACAGCCTCGAGTATTCGAAGTGTGCCAATACCATCAGCGTTAGCAGTATACTCCGGCGTTTCAAAACTCACGTGCACATGACTCATGGCACCGAGATTATAGATCTCATCCGGTCGTACTTCCTGGATAATCCGGATGAGGTTCGTACTATCCGTCAGGTCGCCGTAATGCAACTGGAAATGAATATGGTTTTCGTGCGGATCGTGGTAGAGATGGTCAATACGGTCCGTATTAAAAAGCGAACTTCTTCTTTTAATACCATGCACTTCATATCCCTTCTCCAGAAGGAGTTCACTCAGATAAGCCCCGTCCTGCCCTGTAACTCCGGTGATCAATGCAACTTTTGACATATTGAAAAATTTAGTATTGGTTTGAAGGCTGCCGGACCCTTAAATAAATAGAGGAAGGAAAATGCTTTCCCCCGGGCGCCCTTAATCCGTCATCATTTCCCTGCGGGATATAATTCTGCAAAGCTTCTTTTATCCTATCAGGCGCCATATAATGAAGATAACTTTGACATAATTTCACAGTAAACTTCTCATTTTCAATCAGGAACGCGTGCAAAAGAGTGCTTTCCGACCAAAAAAACAAGTCTCCGTTCAATACATTCCTGCCATAATCATAAGGGAAACAGATATCATGAAAATGAACCCAAACATCAGGCCTCAATCTCGGAAGAATTTGCAAAATAATTTTATTCACTTCACCTGCGGGCTTCACAGTATGTGTTGAATCTACAAAAAGAAAATCATTAAATGATAAATCTGATAACTTATTAACTGCCACTTTCTGTGCTTTCTCTTTTATGAGTTCAATCAACCCTTCGCGCTCAAGATTAATCAGGAATTGGGTCGGAAAAGGCTCGACGCAAATAATCTTGGGTGTATATTTTGCCTCTTTCGCAGCCCGAAGAATAACTGCTGTAGACACGCCACAACCTATCTGAATAATTTTTAAGGGCTTAATTTTTCTTACGAAACAATATAAAAAATCGGCTTCTACAGGCCCATAGCCTCCGTCTTCCCCATTCTGCAATATTGCTGCTTCATGAATTCGGTCTAAAGCAGAAACAAGTTCCTTCGAACAAATCTCAAATAAAAAATCTATTTGGGTATCCAGGTCCATTCCATGAATCCCCAGCATTTCAAACGGGGCTTTCCAAAATAAATCATCGCGAAGCTGATCTATATCTGGTATTTGCGAATAGAAATGCTTTGGTAAAATATTCAAACCCACCTTCTGACCTACTTCAAAAATCCTGGCCGCATTCCTTTTAATTAAATTCTTAAAATTTCTTTTCATCTTAATTGGAAGATGTTAAAATATCAACCATCCTGGATTTAAGTAATTCAGAATTAAATTCCTCCTTTGCTTTGGACCGGTTTGCTTCCCCAATAAGGGTTAATTCATTTTCGCTATTAGATTTAAAAGATATTAATTTTTCAACCAATTCCCTCCAATGGGTATGCTCCACTGCAATATTACCTTTTAATCCTTTCAATATATCGGTCACATGCGAGGGAAATGGGCCTATATATAAAATCGGCTTTCCCATAAACATAGCGCCATATATTTTATTCGGGTGCGTAAATCCCACTTGTTTTTCTCCCATTTANNCAATCGAAAGATGGATATTACTTCTGGGTTGAAAAGGCAGTTGAAGAATATTCTTCAGTCCATGAATTTCCTTAAACTTTGTAACGTCATTCTTCCGAACACCTTCTCCGATAAATACAAATAAAAAATCCAAATCGTCTTTAAGACATAATATTGCGGTGAGTAATGTGTCCAGAGGATGCACATAGGAATGGTTTCCCGAATACATAACAACAATTCGCTCCTTAAAATCATTTTCCATCCGGAAAGGGTTTTCGGATCGATTTCCGGCATAATGGCTCTCCATCGCCGGCCAAATGGATACAACATGTACATGTTCTTTTTTTGCTCCTCTGCCTATCACATAATCCTGCATATACTTGTCCAAAACAATAATGGAATGCGCATTCCGAATAATATAATTGCCAACCGATTCAAGAATTCTTGCAGTCCATGATTTTTTTCTAATCAAACCAGCTGCAATAGCGAGCTCTGGCTGCAAATCCATCACCCAGTAAAAAAAATCCATTTTTTTTCTCTTGGACATATATACGCCTAGTAACGAAACGAGGGGCGGTGAAGTCATCCCTATAACTGCATTAAAAGATCGTTTCTTTATTCTTACCAATTTCAAAAAAAGAAGCAGGTTAAAGCTTGAAAAATCCACTAATCTTCCGAGGAAATACTTTTTACCAAACCCTGTGTTATTTATGCGGCGTATGACAATTTCATCGTGGACTTCATAAACGGGGTACTTCATTTTATTGTTTTCATAAGCGAACCTGCTGCAAAATACCGTAACCTGGTGGCCATTTCTGACCAGCTGCTCTGTAAGATCAGATAAATGCTGTGCCGTAGATGCCGTATCAGGCCAATAAACCTGTGATATGACCAGAAACCTCATAATTATTGAAATGTGTCCATGCCTTTTTCAGAATTGCATTATCATGAACATCCGGCTCAGGTCTCATTTGTAATAAGCACTTTATTAGCCGCTTCCCTCACCTGACTGGAGATCCAGGTATAGGTTTCAATCATTCCTTTTTTTAATGGTTGACTAGGTCTCCAACCCAACTTTTCAAGCAATAGGTGATTATCTGAATTCCTTCCTCTTACGCCTGTGGGACCCTTGATATTTTTTATTGAGAGTTTTTTCCCGGAAATTTCTATCGTCATCTTTGCAAAATCATTGATAGCTATCATTTCCTCAGATCCGATATTAACAGGTCCGGAAAAATCCGATTCCATCAATCTTCTGACCGCCTCAAGACATTCATCAATATATAAAAAAGATCTTGTTTGGACTCCGTCTCCCCAAACTTCAATATAAGTTCCGTCCTTTGCCTCCGCAACTTTTCTGCACATAGCTGCAGGCGCCTTCTCCTTCCCGCCAGTCCAGGTTCCCATTGGTCCGAAAATATTATGAAATCTGGCTATTCTAACTTTAATTCCATAGTTTCTTTGATAGGAAAGGTATAGTCTTTCACTAAACAATTTTTCCCATCCATATTCGCTGTCTGGAGCTGCAGGGTAAGCTGATTCTTCTGAACATTTTGGATTATCAGGATCAAGTTGATTGTACTCCGGATATATACAAGCCGAAGACGAATAAAATATTTTAGGAATCTGGTGATTTTTGCAAGCTTCTAATGTGTTTACATTGCACAAAACAGAATTCCTCATCACATCGGCATCATGCTCTCCCGTAAAGATGTACCCTGCCCCACCCATATCTGCAGCTAATTGATAAACCTCACCAAAACCACGATCCATAATAGATTCACAAAAGGAAGTATTACTCAAATCCACAAGCACAAAATCATCCGCCGCATCATTTCCATATTCATTCCTTTTTAAATCAACTCCACGAACCCAATAACCTTCTTTTTTCAACCTATTTATCAGATTTCCGCCTATAAAGCCTCCAGCTCCCAAAACAATCGCTTTCTTAGTCATTATGAGAATATTAAATATTAGCTTTTTATATTATCTGGATACAATATAATTTTCCAAAACAAGTATATCCATATTTGTTCGCAAAAAACAATCCAAAGCATTCTCTGGCGAATTTACGATAGGTTCGTTTTCATTAAACGAAGTATTTAATAAGATTGGTACCCCTGATCTTTTGTAAAAAGCACTAATTAATGCATGGAACCGGGGAGAATATTTTTTATCGACCGTTTGTAAACGGCCCGTCCCGTCCACATGAGTAACCGCGGGGATAAGATGACGCATTTCGGCTTTTATAAGAAAAACCTTCTCCATAAAAGGAACATCTGTGTCCATTTCAAAATATTCCTTCGCAAACTCTTTTAAAATGGAGGGGGCAAAAGGTCTGAAGCTCTCCCTTTTTTTAATTTTTGTATTCAGAAGTTCTTTGGCGTCCTTTCTCCTTGGGTCCGCAAGAATAGATCGCCCCCCAAGAGCACGCGGACCAAATTCCGCCCTGCCGCTAAACCATCCAACAACTCCAGCATCAATAATACAATCGACTACTTTTTCAAATAATTGCTCATCATCTAAAAACTTAAATTTTACTTTTTTACCGGCTAAGTATTTTTCAATTTCTTCATTGCTGTAATGGCTTCCTGAATAAGCCGACATTATCGGAGACGTTCTTTGTTTGTGCAAAATTTGGTTGTAAACAAATAATCCAGATCCCATGGAGATTCCAGCATCATGCCCCGCAGAAGGAATGTAAACATTTTTGAAAGGCGTATTGCTCGTAATCTTTCCATTGGCGACGGAATTCTGAGCTACTCCACCGGCAATGCATACGTTTTCACATTTTGTTTTGCTATACAAATCATTCAGACAATGGAAAATAAGCTCTTCGGTAATTCTTTGCACGGAAGCGGCAATGTCTTTGTAATATTGACCAATTTCATCATTTATATCCCGATTCTGGCCCAATAAACCAATCAGTTTATCTGAGAAGACTCTTTCAACAATCGGAAGATTGTCTGAATACGCAATGTACCCTTCCCGGGGAGATCTGAAATAAGATAGATCCAGCTCAAATAATCCATGATCCTTAAAAATCAAGACTTTTTTAAGCTTATCTACATATTTAGGATTGCCATATGGGGCTAATCCCATGACCTTATATTCATCTCCATAGTGTGGAAATCCAAGCCATTGCGTAAAAGCCGTATAAAAAATTCCCACGGAATGAGGAAAATCGATCGAGTTCAATACTTCAAAATGGCCGTCTTTTCCCATGGCGGTCATGGTTGTTGTGAAATCTCCCGAGCCATCAATAGATAATATTGCAGATTCCTTAAAAGGAGAGGCGAAAAAAGCTGAAGCCAGATGGCTCCGGTGATGTTCGACCTGATGGATTCTACTTTTTAAAATCTCTTCCGAAACGGATTGATCAATTTTAAACAATTCTGATTCCAGGCTCGTAACATTTTTAGAATTGCTTATTCGTTGTGCTATAGAATTCCAACTGCCTGAAGGGTTTCTTGCCAAAAACAAAAGTTTTTTGAAAAATTTCGCACGC
>PLEB01000140.1 GCA_003136915.1 Chitinophagaceae bacterium | reverse complement strand
GTTTGGTGTTGTAACGTAGCGGATTTCCTGGTTTGTAATATTACTAGCCTGATAGCCCAGGATCCAGCCATGGTAATTATTCATATCACAATGGCCCGCATAGGGAATGTACACTATCCCGTTGGAAATGAGGAGGCCCCCCCGCTGATTTTCCCGGCGGGGATCAAAATTTATGACTGTGCCCCCGTCTCCTGTGCCATTAACTGTTGCTGAAATGAGAATAGGACTTCCGGGCTTTTCGGCTCCCGTGCTTAAATCAAGCGCGTGAAACAGCTGGAAAAATCCGGCGGATGACCAATCCTGATCAATATTATGACCATTCTGGCCCTGAGGCGTATTGTCTACGCTCAGATCCCTGTAACGGCTGACAAAATAAATAGTATTGCTGCCCTTATCAATTACAGGCGTTCCTACGATGCCGAAACTACCTTGTTGATTACCCACCTTTGATTGAAAATCAGTATAGGTAAACCCGCAAAGATTGGCATGGATATCTCCTGCATTGGGAACCATTTCACCGGCAGGTGTGAAATTTTTTTGCCAGTATGCATCCAGGGTACCATCGTCGGCATCAAAAGCATAAACCGTATTACTCACAGTTGCCACATAGACTACATTTTTCTGCACTCCGTTTATCATAATGCCGCTCACTACCAGGGGCTGAGCATAGATCTGGTCATCCACTGATTTCTTATAGAGGAGCCCGAAGTTGGTCGGTGTAACATTTGACTGGTTGAGGGTGGTTTCCGTATTGTCCCATCCCGTGCGGTTCAAATCATTGTGCTGCATAAGCACATCAGTTTGCCCGTAAGCAGTTCCATCATGAAAAAGAAAATAAACAAACAGGACTGATCCCAGAAAAAATTTCTTCATATTCAATTCATTTGGGCCAACAAAATTCCACGGCCAGTTATCGTGGCAATAATAATCGTTTGCAACACAGGAATTGTTTAGGTATGGACCGCAAAGGATAAAAGGGAATTACCGAAGCTATTGATAGGATTGGGATGGATCGGCTTGGTCAGTGCGATAAAAATATAATTTTTCTCTTATAACTCCAAGTCTTCATCATTTAAAATCAGCTGCGCATTCCTCCCTGGTCCGGATTTGGATAGGATATGCCAGCCCTTCTGCGAACATTCTATAAAATACCTAATTTTAGGCCCTCTTACAATGCTCATGGAAAATAATAACTTATTCGATTTTGGCATGATTGGTCTGGGTACAATGGGTAGAAACCTGTTGCTTAATATGGCTGATCATGGTTTTAAGGCTATCGGCTTTGACAAGGATCTGCAAAAGGGAAAACTGCTGGAATCCTCTGCTACTCAGGGCACAACCGTAAAAGGAGTGAACAGCCTTGGGGACCTGGTTCAGCAGCTGGCCCTTCCCCGGAAAATCATGATGCTTGTACCTGCCGGGAAACCGGTGGATGACGTGATCAACTCTCTGCTGCCCCTGCTTCAGAAGGGTGACATTATTATCGACGGGGGAAATTCCCACTATACAGATACCCTTCGCCGGGTGAATTTCGTGCGGGATAAAGGCTTTCATTTTATGGGAATTGGTATTTCCGGAGGCGAACATGGTGCCCGGACCGGTCCCAGCATTATGCCCGGTGGTGATCCCGAAGCTTATGCCAAGGTAAAAGCCATCCTGGAAGCCGTTGCTGCCAAGGTAAATAACAGTCCCTGCGTGGCCCATCTCGGAAAGGGCGCTGCGGGCCACTACGTAAAAATGGTGCATAACGGAATTGAATATGCCATTATGCAGCTGATCAGCGAGACCTATCAATTGCTCCATGAAGGAAAGGGGCTAAGCAATGATGAACTCCACAAGGTGTATAAGGCATGGAATGAAGGTGAATTACAATCATACCTGGTGGAAATCACCCGGGATGTTTTCCTGCAGCCGGATGATAAAACGGGGAATCGCCTGGTGGATATGATCCTGGATAAAGCAGGAGCCAAGGGTACGGGAAAATGGACCTCGCAGGATTCCATGGATCTCGGCATACCGGTTCCTGTAATTGATATCGCGGTTTCACTCCGGGATCTTTCCGCAGCAAAAGAAGAAAGGCTGCAGGCTGCCGCTCTATATAAACCAACCCAATTTAAAATTGAAGTACCTACAGAAGTTTTCATTCAGCAGCTTGCCGATGCCCTTTATTTTTCTATGATCATTTGCTATGCGCAGGGTCTGGCCCTGCTCCACAGAGCCTCTTCGGAATTGCAGATGGATATACCATTGCCCGAAGTCGTTCGCATCTGGCGCGGTGGCTGCATCATCCGGTCAAGCCTGCTGGAAGTATTTTATACCGCTTTCCGCGAAAATCCAAACCTGCCCAACCTCTTACTGGATAAAAATATTGCAGCACTCGTACAGTCGAAAAAACAACACCTGCGTACAGTGATCATGCATACAACGCAGACGGGATTTCCTGTAGCCGGACTCATGACTTCCCTCTGTTATTTTGAAGCTTACCGAAGCGAAAAACTACCTACCAACCTGATCCAGGCACAACGGGATTATTTTGGCGCGCACACTTATGAGCGCGTCGACATGCCCGGAGCCTTTCACACCGAATGGGGATCTTTCGATAACTAAACTCAATTATGGAAAATCATAAACGGCCATCCGCAACCCTCATCTTTATTTTCGGAGGAAGCGGCGATCTGAATTTCAGAAAACTTTCACCTGCTTTATATAATCTTTTTATTGATGGATGGATGCCGGAGAAATTCGGTATCGTTGGCATTGGAAGAAGTGATTATACAGATGAGAACTATCGGGGCAGGCTGCTCGATGGGATCAAACAGTTCAGCCGCAGGAAAGACGTGGCAGACGCACAATGGCAAGCCTTCTCGCAGCATGTTACCTATTTAAGAATGGATGCTGAAAAAGATGCAGATTATTCCGCCATAACCGGGCTCATCAAAAAAAAGGAAACAGAATTCGGCGGGCATCCCAATATCATTTTCTATATGGCGGTGGCCCCACAGCTCGTACCCGATATCGCCAAAAGGCTCGGCAAAGAAAATATAACGCGCGATACGGCCAGCACACGTATCGTGATTGAAAAACCTTTCGGTCATGATCTGGCNNAAGGAAACCGTTCAGAACATCCTGGCCCTGCGTTTTGCCAACGCGCTATTTGAACCGCTGTGGAACCGAAACTATATTGACCATGTGCAGATAACCGCTGCTGAAACTGTCGGCTCTGAAGGTCGCGGCGCATATTACGAAGGTGCGGGATCCCTGCGCGACATGGTTCAGAATCATATCCTCCAGCTCATCTGCATGATCGCGATGGAAGCGCCCGTCTCTTTTGATGCGGACGAGATCCGGAATAAGAAAGTGGATGTGCTGAATGCGATCAGGCGCATTGGAAAGGATGAAGTAAGCAAATACGCGGTAAGGGGCCAATACGATGCCGGATGGATGGAAGGAGAAAAAGTTCCGGCTTACCGGCAGGAGAAAAACGTAGATCCGAAATCATCTATAGATACTTTTGCCGCGGTTAAATTTTATATAGATAACTGGCGTTGGCAGGATGTCCCTTTTTATATCCGCACGGGAAAAAGACTACATGAGAAGACAACTGTAATTAATATTCAGTTTCGCCCCGCCCCCAATTATGCTTTCCCGCCGGAAGCAGCTGAAACCTGGCGTCCGAACCGTCTCACCATCAGCATTCAGCCGGAAATGGATATACGATTGCGGTTTCAATCCAAACGCCCGGGTCAATCCATGACGCTCAATCCCGTGGACATGATCTTCCGGTATAAAGATGCTTACGATGGAAATGAACCCGAGGCTTATGAAACCCTGCTGCTGGATATTATGGAAGGAAATGCGACGCTTTTCATGCGCAAGGACCAGGTTGAAGCTGCATGGAAAATTATCATGCCTATCCTGGATGCCTGGCAAAACAGAACGCCGGTATCTTTCCCAAATTATGCGCCAGGCTCCTGGGGACCCGAGGATGCGGAAGCCCTGATAGCAAAGGACGGGCATCAGTGGATTGTGATGTGAGAGATAATTAAAAAGTAAAAAGTAAAAAGTAAAAAGTAAAAAGTAAAAATTGGAGCCTAATATTCCTTTCCCCGGCTTTCTGGCTATGATCCGCCCACTTAAAACAGAAGCGCTCAACGCTCCAATTTTTACTTTTTACTTTTT
>PLEB01000178.1 GCA_003136915.1 Chitinophagaceae bacterium | reverse complement strand
TCGATCGTGCACCACAATCTTTCCGTACCCCAGATGTCTGCGAATGCTGCATGTATGCGCGGCATTTGACGGTTCTCCCATAAGTATTGATGATTATAAACTTCCACCATTCCGGTGTTTGTCAATTCTTTCATCTGCATTTCTGCGCGGGGAGCCGTATACCAGGTTTCGGGATCAGAAGGAATCTTTTCTTCAAATTCCCAAAGAAATGCGGCTGTTTTTTCAGCTTGCTCTTTTGAAATGGCTTGCTTGACAATTACATATCCGTTATGGATCCAGAACTTCCAGTCTTCTTCACTCAAAACCCGGAGCGGTTTGCCATTGCTCCGGTCATTTAATTTGATTTTACTGCTGGTTGCAGTAGAAGGATTCCCCGGAATATCCTTGTGTGCATTGTTGGGTATCATCGTGGGAGTCATAGTTTCCTTTTGCATATGAAAAGTTTTAATTGATTCCTGAGTCAAAATTCGTTTGTTCCCGCGCTCCTTCCAAAAGCCCGATTGACCAATTTATGATACGGCAGTTATCCGAAATTCAAGTGGAACGTGCTCTTAATCAGGAGATAAGGAATATTATTTCCTATCCGCAATTTTTGGCACGAAATTTCTACCTGTCTGTATATGCACAAGATCATCAAATTCTCCACGGGCCTGACAGCAAGAATCCTTGATTTCTCTTTCGCTGGTTACGGACTGGTGTGTGATACTGCATTTCTGAAAATTATTTTTCGTTACGTGGGATTCCCCTTCATTTTTGGCAGGAATTTGATTAGAAAGTTTTGGGAAGGATCCGGGTTCAGGGATATATATGCCCATATTGCTGAAAAAATTGCCGGTCTGAAGAATTTTCAGGAGAATGAAGAATGGTATTTCCGCGGCAGATAATGTTAAATCAGGCCTTCACGGGAACAACCAAACGAAATCCATTACCATGGATATTTACAATTTCGATATTGCTATCGTCGCGTAGGTATTTTCTGAGCTTGGCGATATATACATCCATGCTTCTGCCATTAAAATACGTGTCGCTTCCCCAGATTTTTTTCAGCGCGGCTTCGCGGGGCAATAAATCATTCAGGTGCTCTGCGAGCATTTTAAGCAATTCGTTTTCTTTTGGAGAAAGCGTTTGAGTCTGACCGTTATGGTTAAGCTCGCGCAGTTTCGGATTGAAGTGAAAGAAGCCGAGATCAAATTCCTTATTGTCGGCTTCTTTATTGAAATCATCATTCCTTTTTAAGATTGCCTTTATCTTTAGCAGAAGCACCTCGCTGTCGAACGGCTTGGTGATATAGTCGTCCGCACCGAGTTTATATCCCTGGATAATGTCTTCCTTCATGGTCTTGGCGCTCAGAAAAAACAGCGGGACATCCGGGTTTACATCGCGGATCTCTTCAGCAAGTGTGAATCCATCCATGTGTGGCATCATCACATCCAGCAAACAAAGATCCACATGTTCTCTTTGAAAAGCGGCGAGCCCGAGCCGCCCATCCCTTTCCAGCGTTACATCAAAATCATTCAACTCCAGATAATTCTTTAATACCATCCCAAGATTGGGATCGTCTTCGCACAACAGGATTCGAGGCTTTTTTCCGTCCATATTTCAGTTTGTCTACAAATAAAATTAATTCATTTCCGGTTAAGGCCGATCCGGGTGTAATTTTTTGTTAATACTCCCCTTCCCGAGGACAGTCCGGAATGCCATCCAAACTGTATCTTTGTGCGTTATAATCAATCTGATGGATGCAACTTTCAATCCGGATAAACAACATACATTAAATCAGGCAATCAGTATTTCAGGAACGGGGCTACATACCGGCATTAATGTGGATATGACCCTGAGTCCGGCAAATGCCGGATTCGGTTTTCAATTTCAGCGGATTGACCTGGCCGGCCGGCCAATGATTAAGGCTGATTGCGACCTGGTTACGGACACTTCGCGCGGAACGACACTGGAGGATAATGGCGCCAAAATCAGCACGGTAGAGCATATTCTGGCTGCATTGGTAGGCATGGGCGTCGACAATTGCCTTATAGAGCTGAATGGTCCTGAGATACCCATTATTGATGGCAGTTCCGAGCCTTTTGTCGAAATCATAGAAGAAACCGGTTTGATAGAGCAGGATGCGGCAAAAGCCTGGTATAGCATCGACAATAATATTACCTATTACGACGAAAAGAAAAGGGTGGAAATGACGGCTATGCCGGCTCTTGAATATAAAGTGACCACGTTGATAGATTTCAACAGCCCCGTGTTGGGAACGCAACATGCCGGTTTAAAAACCATTCAGGATTTCAAGACCGAGATCGCTCCCTGCCGTACGTTTTGTTTTTTGCACGAATTGGAAATGTTGCTGGATAACAACCTGATCAAGGGAGGGGATATCAATAACGCTATTGTGATCGTTGACAAAAAGGTGACCAAGGAAGAAATGAGCAGGCTTGCAAAGGCATTTGGCCGCGATAATATGGAAATAAAAAGCGGCGGTTATCTCAATAACCTCGAGCTACGTTTTCCGAATGAACCGGCGCGTCACAAGTTGCTGGATGTGATCGGTGACCTGGCGCTTGTCGGATACCCTATAAAAGGGCATGTAATAGCCAGCCGGCCCGGTCATTCCACCAATGTGGAATTCGCCAAAAAGATCAAACAGTACATCCGGAAAAATAAGCATGTAAGAAACACGCCGGTGTATGATCCCAATCAGCAACCGATCTTTTCCAGTCAGCAGATCGAAAAAACCCTTCCGCACCGCTATCCCTTTTTGCTGGTGGATAAGATCATCGAACTAACGGACAAGTATATCGTCGGAATAAAAAATGTCACCTTTAACGAACCGTTTTTTGTGGGTCATTTTCCCGGTAATCCGATCATGCCTGGTGTTCTCCAGGTTGAAGCGCTGGCGCAGACGGGCGGAATACTGGCCATCAACGCCATGGCTGGCGGCGGTCAGTACGATACGTATTTCCTGAAGATCGATAATTGTAAGTTCAAGCAGAAAGTAGTTCCGGGAGATACCATGGTGATGAAAATGGAACTTTTGAATCCGATCCGGAGAGGAATTGTGGAAATGCGCGGAACAGTGTTTGTCGGCAATAAAGTGGTAACGGAAGCAGACCTGATGGCCCAGCTTGTAAAGCGAAGTTAATTTATCGGAATTGCGGCAAATAAGTTTATTTTTGTAGGG
>PLEB01000415.1 GCA_003136915.1 Chitinophagaceae bacterium | reverse complement strand
CATTGAAATCATTGGTAACATAGATATCCGGCCATCCGTCATCATTAAAATCACTAACGGAAACGCCCAGGCCAAAACTGAGTACATTGGAACTGATCCCTGCCTCACGCGAAACATCCGTAAAATGTCCGTTATCGTTCCGGAATAATTTATTTGAAAACGCCGGGTTTTTCTCTTTTCTCAGATTCGGGTTTTCAAAATCACCGCTTGCATAATGTTGCAGGGAGTGATTCACCAGGAACATATCCAGATCGCCATCCTTATCATAATCAAAAAAGACGGCCTGGGTACTATACCCTTCATCGTCTAATCCATATTTCGCTGCCTCTTCCGTAAAAGTCAGGTCGCCATTATTGATGAATAACAGATTCTTCCTTTTGGCAGGATCGCTATCTGCCGAGCGGCAGATATAAATAACCAGCTTCCCGTCTCCGTTTACGTCGGCCATGGTAGCTCCGGTGCACCAACCCTGCATGCTTGCGATACCGCTTTTTTCCGTGATGTCCTCGAATTCATAATTCCCTTTATTCAGATAAAGCCGGTTCGGAACCATATTACCTGTAAAAAGGATATCCGGAAGTCCGTCATTATTAATATCGCCAATAGCTACACCTCCGCCATTATAGAAGTACGCATAGTTCATGACATTCGCATCTTCATTTTCCTTCAGGACATTATTAAAATCTATGCCCGTGGTTTCACTGGGAAGCAGGGTAAACAAAGGCGGTGCTTTTCTGGAACAGCTGCCAAATGGGAGGATCAAAAAGAAAATGTAAATAATTCGGCCCCTCATACTAATGGCATTAAATCCTGAAAATTCCTTTATTTATTCCACCACACGTGAGTACTCGCTTTATACGGCCCACTTAATAAAGAAATAGCTGCCTGAGTTGCTTTTCCATTGGTCTCGTATTCATATTCAACAAACGTAAACCGTCTGATAATATCGGTTGTCGGAACATCCGGATTATCTGAATGGACAACGGGATATAGTACAGGAAATCCGGTTCTTCTTACTTCAGCCCAGGCCTCTATGCCGTCGGGAAAAAGGGCCAGCCATTTCTGAGTAAGGATCTGCTGGCGCTGGGTAGCGGGGTCTGTTGCAAATTTTACCGGAATATTGGCAACTGCGGGAGAATTCAGGTAATCAGATAAAGGGGCCGGGGTTGTAGTGCCGTTCATATAATTTTGTATTGCCGTATTGTCTGTAATACCCCATTGCTGCAGTGATAAGGTTATTCCCTGGTTATAAAAATCAATGGCGTTTCCACCCATATTCCAACCGTTCAGCGCGCCCTCGGCCCGGAGGAAATAAGACTCAGCAGAATAAATAACATTTAATTTGGTCACACCGTCGGTATTGGGATTCCATCTGACCAGATTGATATTGGATAAATTAACAGCTCCGTCAAAAGGGCCACCGACGACGGTTGCACTGGTAACATCCGCAGGAGCAAGTCCGTTCCGCAACCCATGATATTGTCCGTCCAGATCAGCGGGGCTAAAATATTGTTGCATCCTCGGATCGTTGTAACCCTTCAGATAACTTTCCATCGTAGCGCTCATACGCATGTTCTGCCACGGTGCTTCATCACAAAGGCCGTTTGATGAATTGGGATTAGAGGTTACATCAACAAATGCATTATCATCATTGGTGAGCATTACTCCACCTGCAACTGCAGTTTCAGCCTGTTGTTTTGCCGTCGCCGGATCAACTTCCGAAACCCGTAAAGCAAGCCGTAACCTCAGGCTATTGGCGAATTTTATCCATTGGGTGATATCCCCGTGATAAATCATATCATCGGTTCCAAAGGGTGTTTGTGCAGGGTCAGTGTTTTTTAATACGGTCACGGCCGAATCCAGCGTATTGAAAAAATCCATATAAACACTTTCCTGGCTGTCATATGGAATACTCAATGTTCCCAATCCTGCCTGGAAATAAGGAATAGGCCCATAGAAATCCGAGTTCTGGTGAAAAATATAAACTTTCCAAATTTTGGCTATGGCATTCGCCGCAGGTGATATGCCTTCTGTACCATCGATAACCAGTTTCAGGGATGGCCAGTTTACTGTATAGGTAAGGTTCCATTGGGATATGATCCAATCCTGATTAATTACGTACCTGTCACTCGCACTGCCTCCAGCATCGGCAAAGAACTGGCTCCACAAATCAGTAAAAAGGCTATGGATAAGTTCATAACCGCCGGGATCTCCATACACACCTTCATACTGCGCCCTGGCCAGTGCTTTTGGAAGCGCAGCAGGAGGCAGCGTGGAAAAAGAAGTCGGATCAGTATTCAATTGATCAAATTTTTTGGTGCAGCCGGTTGATGATATGATCAGCAAACCAAAAAATATCATCGCTGCCATCAAACGCACCGGTAATCTATTTTCAAAAAAAAGTTTCATGATTACTATTTTTTTGAGTTAAAAATTTAGTTTCAGATAAAAACCATAACTGCGTGTGCTTGGCAAAGAGGCATATTCCAGGCCTTGATTATTTCCGGTTCCAAGGGCCGTTTCGGGATCAAACCCATTCGCATTGTTCTTCAGAAAGAAAAGATTTCTTCCGATAGCGGTTAAGCTGATTCCTTTAATAAAAGTTTTGCCGATAATATTTGCGGGGAAACTATAAGAAAGACTGGCTTCCCGCAAACGGATATTTGTTGCGCTATTTACAAATTGCTCTCCTACCAGGTTGGTTTTCCCTATATACTGCCAGTAATCCTGCGGCGCAACCACAATATCATTTTTGGTGCCATCCTCTTTTATTGAATTAGGCACTACAAATCCGGTCTCCCTGTTTGCTTCAGTTATTTGAGAAACCCCATTGGAGGCCAGCAGGGCCTGGGTGCCGGAGATGATAATGCCTCCTTTCCTTTCATCTATCAGAACAGAAAAGCTCCATCTCTTGTATTGAAACGTATTGGTTATTCCGCCCGTCCAATCGGGATTATAGTTCCCTGCAAAATATTTAGTCTGGTCACCCTCTACAAGCGGAAGGCCAGTGGTATTATCCACCATTATTTGTCCGGAGCTATTACGCTGATAACTGGTTGTATATATTCCGCCGTATGCTTTCCCTTCTTCTGCAACGATCAAACCCAGTGTTTCCGGGGAAGACAGCGGCGGCATTTTCTGCAGGGAATCAAGGGCTATTATTTTATTACGGTTCAGGCCGAAATTGACTGAGATTGTCCATTTGAAGTCATGCCCGTCTACAGGCTTTCCGTTCAGCAGTAGTTCCACGCCCTGATTCCTGATATTGCCGGCATTAATAATACGGAATGCATACCCGGAAGGATTCGGTACCCCGATCTGCAATATCTGGTTAATGGTATTCGTATGATAAAAAGTGAACTCTGCCCCAAACCTGTTTTTGAACAACCCTAATTCCAACCCGGTTTCAAAGGAATGGGTTTCTTCCGGTTTCAGATTAGCATCATGCAAAATGCGGTCAACAAGCAAAAAACCTCCGTTGCCGGCATCCTGCAGGGTTGGAGAAGGTTTGATTTGATTAAAGGCAGTTCCATTTCCAACAAAAGCATACGATGCTCTTACCTTTAAAAGCGAAATAGCAACGGGCAGTGAAACCATCTCATTAAGCACTCCACTCAGCCCTACTGAAGGGAAAAAGTAGGAATTATTTTGAACGGGAAGAGTGGAATTCCAGTCGTTGCGGCCAGTCAAGTCCAGAAACAAATAGTCTTTAAATCCAAGTTCTGCTGATGCATAAACGGATTGCTTTTCTGTGCGGGCAATGGAATTGGTAGAAACAGGCGAAAGAGCGTTCCCAAGGAAAAAGCCGTTCGCAATATTCAAACCGCCCGAATTCGTATTGGTATTTTCGAAATTGAATTGCTCGATACTCACCCCCGCATTCAGATTCAGATTGAAATTAGAGGAAAGATCCTTTACGTAACTGATCAGGAGATCATTGTTGAATTGTCGGTTAGATTCTTTATTGATCACATAGT
The DNA here is from genome assembly GCA_003136915.1 of Chitinophagaceae bacterium. GTDB lineage: Bacteria > Bacteroidota > Bacteroidia > Chitinophagales > Chitinophagaceae > Puia. The sequence goes on along the minus strand of PLEB01000415.1, from coordinate 18,782 downwards.
TTCCGCCAGGTTTTGTAAGCCAGAAGGAGCCGCTGTAATCTTCTTCCTGGCTGGCATCCGTATAATAATCAAGACTGGTCCTTGCCTGAACGCTCAGCGCCGGAGTAATCTGATATTTTAAGGAAACCAGGCCAATAAAGCGGTTCCTGATGCGGTCATACAAGTCCCGGTAAGCACTCCAGTAAGGGTTCTGAAAGTTTGGCGGACTGGAGGCCCAATAATTCTGTTTCAGCGAAAGATCGGTCGGATCGATGGTTTCATAATTCCTAATGTCGTTAATCCGCAGGCTCCTGGGCATCGAAAGGATCGTTACTAGAGCATGGTTGGCAGCTCCGGCAAAAGGCCTGTTGCCGATATCTTCCACCAGGTAATTCGCCTTTAAATCGAGGGTGAGGTTTTTAGCCACCAGCGTTGTTTGCCTCAGGTTCAGGTTGTTCCTTTTGTAAGTGTTATTAGGTATAATTCCCCTACTGGAAGTATTGGTGTAAGAAAAATAGGTCTGTGATTTTTCATTGCCGGCTGAAATGGCTATTGAATTGATGAGTTCAGTACCGGTCTGGAAAAAGTCCTTCACATTATCTGGTTGTGGAGAGAACGCCTGCGTTTTCCCTGTCCAGTCCAAAATCGGCTGGCCCGCCATTTTCGCTCCCCAGCTCTGGTCACTGCCCAGCGCAAAATCTCCTCCTATACCCTGGCCGTATACATTTTGATATTTAGGAAGAATCAGGGGATTCTCCATATTAACAGAACTTGAAATCTGTATGCCTATACCATTCCCGTATCTTCCCTTTTTTGTAGTGACAATAATTGCACCGTTTGACGCATCCGATCCATATAAGGCTGCAGCAGATGCGCCGGTCAACACGGTGACGGATTCGATATCATCGGGGTTTATATTTGAGATCCCGTCTCCATTATCTCTCGACAATTGAATATTACCCGTAACATCTGTAAATGCTTTGGGTGTATTGTCTATCCGCACACCATCCACTATTACCAAAGGCTGGTTGTCGCCGGTAATGGAGCGGTTTCCTCTGAAAATGATCCTGTTTGAACTGCCAGGGCCCGCATTGGTTTTGCTGATGGTCATATTGGCCACCTTCCCGTCCATCGCATTGGTGATATTCACTTCTCTTGTGTCACTTACATCAGATCCTTTCAGCGTTTGCGTTGCATAGGTAAGTGATTTTTTTTGCCTCGTGATTCCAAGGGCGGTGACGACCACATCCTGCAATTGATTTTCCTGAATATCCAAAACAATATTTACCGTGGTTTGACCTGCTAATGGAAATTCAATCGTTCTATAACCTACATAGGAGATTACCAGGATGGATTCCGTGTTGGTTACAGCCAGGGAAAACGCACCGTTTTCATCGGTTACCGTACCCCGGGAAGTCCCTTTTTCAATAACCGTGATGTTTGCGCGCCTGCTCATCTGGCCATCCCTGTCTCTCAATTGCACGGTGCCGCTCACGGTTACCTGAATATCATCCTTCTTTTCCAATGAAGAAATCACAACCAGGTTGTTTTTCAGTATTGTGTAGGTAAGTGAAGTACTGGCAAATATCATGTTCAGTACTTCATCAATTCCAGCCTCCTTAGTCTGAATGGTCACTCTCGCATCCCTCGGAAGCAGATCATCATTGTACATAAACCGGTAAGGTGACTTCTTCTGGATGGTGAGCAAGGCTTTCTTTATGTCAACATGCTGAAGGTTCAGGCTCAATTTGACCTGAGCATACCCTGTTGCGTGAAGCTCCACACTGCCAATAACTAAAAGAAAGACGATTAATTTCATGATAAGCAGTAGCTTGAGTAAAGCTTTCCGGCGCTGATGGCGCACGGAGAATGGCCATTTTTTCATAAATTTGAAATGAAAAGTTAGGAATCGGGACTGCGATAGAGGCTTCCATTCTGTATCGCGTCCCCTGATCTACTTCGAGGGGAGATGCTCATCACATCTCCTTTTTTTATTCAGCCGTTTATTTCATTTGTAATTGGTTTAACTGATTTAATTATTTTTTACTGATCCATATTTCAGAGCCTTTTATTTGATAGTTGAATGGATAAGAGAGTTTCAATGCTTCCAGTGTCTGCTGGAGGGATTCCTTTTCAATTGCAGCCGAAAAACGCCTGCTTGCAATCGCTGAGTCCCTAAAATGAATGGAAACGGAAAACCAGCTATCCATTTTAGGAGCAATACTTTCAAATGATTCATTGTCAAACTCAAGCCGGGATTGCATCCATACGGTCTCCGCAATGGCCTGGTTCTTATCCTTCTGCAATCGGGCAATGCTGTACAAAGACTGGCTGCTATTTGCATCCGAATTCGTTTTTTCATTTTCCACTTCAGGAATAATGATTTTCTCGTTTGGCTTTAGTATGATCCTTCTCTCCGGATCCTGTTTTGTGGTAATCTCTATCAGGCCACGGATCAGGGAAGTCTCCACATTTTTTTGCTTCGGATAGGCTTTCACATTGAAAGCCGTTCCTTTAACCGTAATATTCACGTTAATCGCATGAATAATAAAAGGCACTTTTTCATTTTTTACCACATCGAAAAATGCTTCTCCGGTAAGTACAACTTCTCTTTTGGCTTTCCCAAAATCGACAGTTGAATAGGTGAGCTGNNAGAAGGTTTAGTGGTAACCGTATTCAGCGAGGCTGTAAGCGGTTTCTCTGTTTTGAAGTCAGATCTGTATATAAAAACCAGCCAGCTAATCCCGATACTCAGCACACAGGCTGCAGCAGCCCACGCAATTTTCAGTGATAATCTTTTAACCGGTGCCTGATGGATGCGGTGTTCTAAACGGTCCCAATGACCCGGGTTAATTTTCATTTCCGGAAAAGAATGCATCGGGGAATCCCAGATCTTATCCATCACTTCATTGGAATAGGCTGTGTTCCCCTGAAGGGATTCCAGTTCCGCCAATTCCTCCGGGCTGGCTTCCCCGGCTTTTTTGCGGGCGAGTAATATCCAGATTCTTTCTGAATCCATAAGTAGAACGGTTGCTCCTGACTATAACAACCAAGAAGGGCTCATACCCTTAAAAAAATAAAAAATGAAGGGATTTCATTCAGGCCTGAACGACCCGCAGTATGCTATTAAAATCGTATTACCGGACGCGGCTGCTGTCGCGCGAAGTACTTACCTGAAGCGGGATACTTTGAGAAATCCGTTTAAAGGCTATCCCCATCTGAGCCTCCACCGTTTTCTGACTGATAGACAGCAACGCCGCCACTTCTTTATATTTCAAGCCTTCTTCCTTGATCAGCTTAAAAATTAACCGGCATTTGGGCGGTAATGCATTTAATGCCTTATGGAACTGCTGCAACATTTCATTTACTATCATCAGTTCCTCTGCGGTTGCTTCTATTTTATAGTAGGGCAATTCTACTTCATCAATATTCATGGGGCGGTTCCGGTGATATTTCCGGTGATAATTAATACAAAAATTCCGCGTTGAGGTATAAAGATAAAATGGAAGGTTCTCTATTTCACTGATCCGCTGGCTTTTTCTCCACACCTGAATGAAAACATCTTCAACCACTTCTTCTGCCATTTCCCTTGAACGCAACAAAGCGTGGGCAAACTGAAAGAGTTTATCGCTGAAGATCCCGTACAACTGCCGGAGGGCAGCAGGATCATTCAGCGCAAGCCTGCGCTGGATTTCCCGAAGTTCAACCACTGGTATTAAAACAGGCTGCATCGGATATGACTATTAATCCCCATAAATAAGCAAATTGGCTTAACAAATTTCTATTTATTCTTCCAATCTTCCAGATCTTAATATCTGCTCCATTCAAAACCAAAATAAATCCTGTCACATCACTAAAATCACCGGCTAATCTTGGAAGATTCATCAGTATTATCCGATACGATGGGCCGGGATAGGATAACCTGGCCGAAATGCAGAGGTACTTCTTATCCGGATACTGATTTTTGACCGTTCTTCTTCTTCCCGCACAGATTCCGATATCAGTTGTAAAAGCGTTTCTGGTTCCGTTTGCACCCTGGCATTCAATAATAAGGTCGCGGAAACAGCCGGATGGATTTTAATGCTGAATGAGCGGGGAGAACTTGCAGTGAAACTGATTTTGTTCTTACCGTTGAGCAAAAATTTCAGGTGACCGATGGCATATTTACACGCAGTCACCTTATGAAATATGCCACGAATCAAATCAACAGCGCCAAGGTTTGCTCCTCCGGATTCACTTTCTATTTCCATTTCCTGGTCAAGCCAGGCCAGTTTTGCTTCCCCCGCTCCATATATATCGTAGTCAATCTCAAGAGACTCGGGAATCAACAAGGAAGGAATCTTATCCAGTTGTTGCAGCCATCTCCCGATACTGTCCTTATCTTGGGAATTCTGAAATTGTACTAAGCTGTTCCCATACTTTTCCTCAAGCACTTTTTTGAGATCCCCGAGTTGACCGGGATTTAATAAATCCACTTTATTAATGATAAGCATACGAGCCTCTTCAAGTTGTTTGAAATAGAGGTACCTGACAGGATCTTCAAACAACTCAGCGCCGTCTACCAATAACATGTGTAATAACAATCCATCTGCAAATACAGATAAAGTTGTACGCACGTCAGGTCTGAACCGGCGCAAGGGTTTCAGTACCGTTGCAACAATATCTGTACATGAGCCTACGGATTCTGCAAAAATAATTTCGGGTTGCTCAGTTTCTATGAGTGACTGAATCTGACTTTCCAGATCCTGATAGTTACAACAAAAGCATCCATTTGTTACCTGCCTCCCGGGCACGCCCATTTGCTTAAAAAGATCAGCGTCCACCAGTCTGATTCCCTGGTCATTCGTTATGACGCCGCATTTAACACCCTGGTCCCCCAGAACCCGGATCGCGGATTGTATGGCAGTTGTTTTTCCGCTTCCTAAAAAACCACCCAGGAGATGAATTTTCATCAGCATTATTTTAATAGTAACAAATACAACCGGGCGCACATTCTACCGGAACCGTATTAAGCGGATATCCGAGCTTAATCTCCTGCGGCAATCCGGCCCTTATATTTTCAATCAGAACGTCAAATATGAAATCATCTCCTGCTGAATCATCCTGCCGGGATAAGAATATTTGTTTACTTTCTCCGATCCTTAATCCTTCCAGCTGGCTCTGCAGGGTCTTTAATATTCCGGAACTTCCATGAACATAGCTGGCCGGAGGGCCCTCCATGGTATTTTCCAACAGGTCGCCGCGGCTGTTTTTCATGATATACCGGATGATTACCACTGCATCTTTCTCTACCTGCATCATATACTCAGTTCTTTTCCGTTCACGATCATCTTATTCAATGGAATATTTCCATAAAAAACTTTAAGCGAAGGCTTTCCTTTGCTTATGCCCACTGTTCCGAAACCCGTGGCAGTTGAAATAAAACAGGTAAAATCCCCAATTCGGGAATCCAGATACAATATTTTATCAACGGCATCATAACGGAGACCAGTAAGCGCATGCAAGAGTCCGTAGCTGGACATGGCCCGGGCATACCAATGACCGCACTCGTATTCATTGAACGGGTTCCGGATCCTTCCGTCGTACCGCTCCCTGCAGGTACGAACAATCTCTAACCCTGCCTGCACACTGCCTGTAAGGATCAAATGAGAAGCCACCTGGTATTCAATACCTGTCCATACCTCATCACTATAAACAAAAGGCAGTGAGAGCTTGCCACCCTTTGGCCAGGTACAGAGCAGGAGGCCACCTTCTTTGCCCAGGGCAAAATCGGGCCGCTGCGGATTCGCATGGTCTATAAGATTTTTTTTCAGATTGTATTTGTGTACGGCGAGTAAATGACTTTTGATTTTTAGAGGGTCAATAAAAGAATCCAGTCCGCACATGCTGCCGATCCAGGCGCCCAATATACCATCGCTCAAACAACCGTTGCCATATTGATATTTTGGTCCTTCTTTTTTTAATATTTCCCTTGCTTCCGGAGAATAATCTCCGCCAAAAGATAGCGCTGTAGACGGATCAGGAGCATTCAGGTTTTTATATTCGATATCCTGGAAGAAATATTCTCCATTATATAACTGAGTTTCCAGGTAGTTTCTGCCCTTTTCATATAATTCCTGATATTTACGAACATCCTTCTTCAGATAGTTTCCCATCCTGATGATCGCCGTAAGTGCACCAAGGTAAAAACTGCAGCACATGCCATCGGGTCCCCAGAATTCTATGTCGTATGTATTGTGGTGCGGCTCTTCAATTACACCCCTGTGTTTTGGATCCCAGGTATTGATGCTATAATCCATGCTCACACAAACCATGGGATAAATTCTACCCAGCCAGCTATTATCTCCACTGATTCGCCATTCGCGGTATACTTTCATGATTCCTCCCAATTGTCCGTCAGCCGCCGCGTGAAAATCATGTTTCAACGGGCTGATCGGCAAATTCGCACGAAATCCCTGATGACCCGCGTGATTTTGGTTCTCACAAAATTCTGTATTACGCAGGGTTTTTTCCAGTGACGGAAATAAATGCGGAATAGCCTGTGCATAGTTCCAAACATGCGTGCAGGACCCGTGACAACATCCCTCATCGTCACCACATCCCTCCCAACTCCATAGACGACCATCGTACTGTCTGAGAACAGTTGGAGATTTTAAAATTGTCAGATTTGCCGCAACTGCTTCCAATACTTCTGAAGGCAAGGTGCTGGAATAAAATGCTTCTTTAAAAAGAGTTGATTTTTTGTTCAGGTCTGCATAATTTTTATTCCAATAGTCAGCCACTTCCCTTACATCATTGAATTTGCTGCTATACCAGGGTTTATAATTTGGAGAAGGATTTTGCTTCCCGTTGGCCACTCCAAGGTCGGATGGCCCCGCACAACATCCTGTTTCCGGATTGCAGTCTTTCTTTTCTTCAGGCACACGCATTCCGATATGCAGATCCGTTTCAGGTACATACCAAGCCATCATTACCCGGATAGATTTTGAAGATCCCGGAGCTAAGGAAAAAGGAACAAAAAGAGAAGCGCCGCCGGCGTCTTTCGCAACGGCAGCAACAGCCTGGGCGCGTCCTTCGCGGATATTATTCCATGCCATAGTCAATGGATCCCACCAACCTCCGCGGAACCAGCAATGATCAACTACTGTACTATCCTCGTTGGTAAAAATGGCAAAACCTGCTTCAGCATTCGGTTTTTCTTTTGTGCCTTGCTGGGTTAGTATGAAGCCGAGGGGAAATGCCTCGATAGTATTTAGGGTATTTCCCTCAACGGCAAGAAAATTTTTTGAATTATAAGAAAATACCAGGTCAAGCTTTTCTTTTCCTTTATTTACGAACCGATATTCAAGCGCGCCTGCAGGCAGTCCGGAATTATCTTCATCCGTCGGGATAAAAGGACTCCATCCGGTGATCTGCACCTGGAGCGGCAATTCAAGATCACTCAAACGGATAGTGCTGTAAGGAAATCGAATATTGCATTCTGCAGTTTTAAAACGCGGAAGGCCCAGCGTAGAACCCTCGAGACCGTTTCCACTTCCGCGCCGCCCAAAATATTTCCATTCCGGTGCCTGTCCCTCCAGTACCTTAGCGCCATTTTTTAATCCCTTTACGCAGATAGCAGCAAACATCGCAGGCTCATTAAAAATACCGGGCTTGTTTACCACGCTCATATGAGATATGGCACCGGTGCCTTCCAGACAAAACATCCCGGCGCCGAGGCCGCCAATGGGAAATGCCAGTCGGTTAAGATAATCGCCCTTATAGTCACCATTGAATTTTCTTTCAGGGCCGGGCGCAATATTTCCGGTATCATCGAATTTTTGTGCGGCCTGTTCCGATTCTCCTGCACGCAACAAATGGATCGGTGCTGTCGCACCTATTCCTCCGAGGGCGAGGGTCTTTATGAAAGCCCTGCGTTTTTGATGGTCCTTCATGTGCAAATGCATTTAATGATGATTCAAAACCGGTTGATTCACATTTTCATCTAATGTTTTTTTTCTTGACATAGCATAATATGCAATAAAGACAAAGCAACACAGTGGAATAATAAAGGCTACGGACATTCCAAAATGATCTCCGACGGCGCCCATCAATGGCGGGCAAAAGGCGCCCCCCGCTACAGCCATGACCAGGAAAGAAGCTGCCTTCTTTGTGAGCGGGCCGAGATTCCGGAGGCCCAATGCAAAAATTGTCGGAAACATAAGCGACATAAAAAAGTAGGTAGAGAACAGCGCAATGACGCTTATCCATCCCAGTCGCATCACCACGATGGCGGTGAGACAAACATTTATTACTGCATACACAGCAAGCAAGCGCTGGGGCCGCACGAACTTCATCAGGTATGCGCCAAACAACCGGCCAATCCAGAAGCATCCCATACCTCCCAACGCGAGGATAAGCGAGGCCGCCTGTTCTGCATTCTTGGGCATGAATACTTGCCCGAAATATCCCAGGTGCTCCATCATCCCTGCGATAGTAGCCCGCACGCCCGATAGTGTTTCCGTTACGTAGTTAATGAAAAATGAATTAACACCTGTTTGAGCGGCAACATAAAGAAACTGGGCGATCACGGCCAGCACGAATGATGGATGTTTTAATAATTCCCGGGTTGGTGCATCTGCTTCTATACCTTCCACATTTTCTTCCTGGATAGCAGGCAGTCGCGTAAAAGCAAATATGATCGCAACAAACACAACAATACTGCCAACCAGCATATAAGGTTTGAGCAGGGAATCAAACTTATCTGCATTTCCGGTTTGTTCGGCTCCGAAAATAAAGAAACCGCCCATTAGTGGTCCGAGTATCCATCCCAGTCCGTTGAATGATTGCGCGATATTTATTCGCCTGGCTGCGCCGCGCGAAGGACCAAGAACAGTTGTATATGGATTTGCCGCCGTTTCCAGGCAGGCCAGTCCGCAGGCGATAATAAACAGGGCAATCAGGAACGAAACAAATAGGGCCAGCTTTGCATGAATAATTAAATCCAGTTTTACCGCGGGAAAAAATAAGAATGCGCCCAGGGCAAATAATGACAAACCCAATATGATTCCCTTTTTATATCCATAGCGCTTCATAAACAAACCTGCAGGATATGCCATAACGAGATAGCCGATATAAAGTGAAAACTGGACGAAGCCAGATTCCGCTTTGGATACATGCAGTGTATTCTGAAAATGTTTGTCCAGTACATCCAGCAATCCATGCGCAAAACCCCAGAGCAGGAACAGGCTGGTGATCATGATAAAAGGCCGCAGGTAACTGGATCCGTCAGCGGCCCTGAGAAGGCCCTGGACCTTATTTCCATTTCTCAAATTCATATGAATCGTGTTATAATGTTCAAATCATCCATAAAGAGGTCCATAAGCAGCACAGGCGCGATAATCAGCGCCCTCCTGTTCAGATCCGAAAGCAGTCCATGCCGAGGGCCGGAAAATGTTTTTCTCGGAAACATTGTGCATGCAAACTGGTATCCGGAGAATGGATGCCATCGAAATCAGATCGCGGCCGATATGGCCGTAGCTGATCGCTCCATGATTTGCTCCCCAATTCGCCATTACAGAATATACATCTTTAAAATAACCTCTGTCCGTCAGCCGCGGAACGAACCAGGTTGTGGGCCAGGTTCTATCAGTTCTTTCATCCAATATCTTATGGACTTTTTCTGGCAGCGCGATTGTTTCTCCTTCTACAATCTGCAAAACGGGCCCGATACCTCTTACCAGATTTAACCGGCACATGGTTACCGGCATCCCGGCCCCGGTTACAAACTTGGATGAGTATCCGCCCCCGCGGAAATATCCATTGGCGGCCGGGTGCCAAACGGTCGCCTGAAGACATTCACTTGCTTCTTCAGGTGTGATCTCCCAATATGGTTTCATGGCAGGTTTACCATTCTTGCTTTGTCTGCCGGTTCCGTCCAGTGTGCAGGCACCTGAATTGATCAGATGAATAAATCCATTCGCTGCCGCGCCATCCGGTTTCCATCCGGAAACTCTGTTCACAGCCTCCGGGCTCCAATATGTTCTTACATCTGCGAAAATCTGGGCCGTATGGGTGAGTAGATAATTAAACAACATGCTCATACCGTTGAGTGAATCATTCTCCGTGGCAACCATATACGGTGCGCGAATCCCGTTCCAATCGAAGGAAGAATTCAACATGGCTTCAGCAAAATCCCCGTTCGGCAAAAAATCTGTCCACTGTCTCTGACCCTGAAATCCGGATACCAGGGCATGGTGACCCTGTGCTTCTTCTCCAAAACCTTTTTCTTTCAAGCGTTCATTGCCGGTCATCAGATCCCGGATGATCATGGTCATCTTCACTACAAAATCCCAATCTTTATCTTTCTGTTCACGGGAAAATTGTTTCGCCGGAAGATTAAAATCTTCGCCCTCCCTGCAATTATTTTTTACCCAGCCAACGGCCTTCTCAAATTCCATTTCGTCATAAATTTTTTTCTCAATCCTACGCAGCACTTCAGAGGAATCCACGAATTCATTACGCATGCCAAAATATTCCCGGAAAAGATCCGGGTTTACCATGGATCCCGCAATGCCCATACAAACCGAGCCTACGGCCAGGTAGGATTTGCCGCGCATGATGGCGACAGCAAGACCTGCCCGTGCAAAGCTGAGCAGGCGATCCTGAACATCCTCAGGAATATTTTCATCTCCCAGGTCCTGCACGTCTTTTCCGTAAATACCAAAAGCAGGAATACCCATCTGATTATGTGCCGCCAGAGCGGCCGCCAGATATACTGCGCCCGGACGTTCGGTTCCATTAAATCCCCAAATGGCTTTTGGTAACAAAGGGTCCATATCTATAGTTTCACTCCCGTAACACCAACAGGGAGTTACCGAAAGCGAAACGCCCACCTGGTTATTTTCAAATTTCCTTGCGCAGCGTGCGGCTTCAGCAACGCCACCAATGCAGGAATCTGCAATTACACATTGCACCCGGGTTCCATCTGGATATTTTAAAATGCGCTCATAAAAGGCCGCTACATTATTCGCCATTTTCATAGTGGTTTGTTCCAGGGATTCCCGGACACCTCCAAGGCGGCCATCGATTATCGGCCTGATGCCTATTTTGGGATAGTCGGTTTGCTGATGCATCTGAGCGATCGTTTTATTTTTTTAAATATTTGGCGGAAAGCCCTTATGGATTTCAATGCGGCCTAATTTACTTCCAGCGCATCTTTGCCCGGCAAGGCCGGGAAGGGATTATGCGGTTCGGTCTGATACCAGAATACAGTTGATGCAATATCATCTTGCAACGGAAGGTAACGTCCTCCGGAACGCCAGCCCAATGCCTGAATAGTTACCTTAAGATCTTTTTCAAAACGAATTGGATCTTTAATATGCCATCGATACATGCCGAATCGTTGCGATACGTCATAATGGCCGTCTCCGCGAATTACCTGGTGCAGACCGGAATAGGGCGTGCTGAATTCAGTGAATTCAGAAACCTCCACGCCTGCCGCATTTTTCTTCCTCGTATCAAAATCATAAGAGCCGCAGAAATAATCTTCCGTGCCGGTGCCGCAAATCGTCGGATAATCCGTATCCCCGTCCATGAAAAACTTGATCTCGCCTTCACCCCACCATCCATTACCATGCACGCCGAGCGCAATGTATGTGCCCACATACTGCCCGCGTCCCCTGATTCCGTCTACCAGGGTATAATCGGACTTGTAAGGCAAAGGATTTGTTCTGCGGAATTGCGCATGAAAATAAGCAGCATCCGAAGGCAGCTCCGTGAGAATATAATCCACCTGGTAATATAAAACCATTTCCGTTTCATCTATATTTTCCATCGTGATCCGGCATTTCTTTTTAAAAGGCATCGGCCAATAACAATTAAATGCACTACCCGGATTTACACAAACCGCAAGCGACTGCAGCGGCGAATACTGACCCCAGCCCATTCCGAAAAAATCACCCACGGGTACTTCAACAGAGGGTGAGGCTTCGTCATCCCAGTAAAACCTGAGAATGGAATTTCGCCATACGCCGGTAGGTGTCATCCAAATATGCTGGATTGAACCTGGTCCTTCGATCTCCGCCACGGTAAAGGTGGTTTTGGCTTTGATCACGACACACGGACTTATTTTCCATCCCTTGCCCAGGTCACGTGCAGCTTCTTTACCCGTTCCTTCTGCTGCCATTCCGCCCTTTCCCTTGGCGCCATTGAAATTCTCAGGACTGATTGACCTTGTTTTTGCATCCGAGAGCCGGAATATATTACCCATGTTCGCGTCGATCCCGTTAAATTTAGACTGACCGGAAACTGATGCGGAGATAGCCACGCTAATACTCAGGCAGGCAAATATATTTTTTTTCATGCTGTGAAAATTTAGACAGTGAATTGCTAAAATCCCTGGAAAGCAGCATTGATCTGATCAATGGAAATATGAAAAACTGCTTCTGTAATTTTATTTAATCCGGATTGCGTACCTGTAAAATGGAACACGCTGTGACGGTGCAACAAGGATTCGCCCGGTTTCAGGAATGCTGCGGGCGACACACTTTCGATCTCATAAAATGGACCCATCTGAGTTCCGTCCGCAAGCGGACCATCGTTATAAGCATTCACTGCATCCCCTGAAAAAGAAGGTTTGACCGTGCTCCATTCCTGGTTAAGATATTTTGCCGATGCGTCCAGGTCAAAATAGGCAATTGTTAGTATCTGATGCGATTCATCATAACTGCCGGCAAACCTGGTGGCCCGACCAGGATCCAACCCGAGCTTACCCCTGTTTCTACCATCCGCTCTAAAAAATAAGATCCCATGGCTATGCTTCAATCTGGCAGGGGGTATTTCTCCAAAATAATTTGTCGTAGCAATTTTTGATGCGGAATCAGATGCGTTCTTGTAAGGAATCAGGATGACTGTGTTTTCAGATGGCTTAAACATATCCAGCATCCAGATACAAGGCATACCTGTTTTTTCATTCCAGTCAAATTTACCTGAATTGGTAATTGTATTCTGTGCTTCATATCCAATCGCCTGCACCGAATCATCCGGACTGAGATCCAATATTGAAAACAGCTGCCCGCGCGGGATCAGCGAAATAGAACGGTTCACAACCAGTTGCAAATCTGTTCCGGCGTAATTCTGAAGCGACATTTCTTTCCGGAGGCTAACCTTTCCCTTGCTTTTTGAAATCACGTTCCAGGCTTCCGTATCAAAAGCAGCGGGCGTTTTCCAATTGTCGAAAACCATTTTGCTGCCCCTCGTGAAAAATAAAGAATACTTCCCTCCCTCAGGGCCCAGCCAGATCCGGTTTTCGCCGCCATAGGCATTCATATGTGTATTCGGCGTTCCCGCAAAAGCCTTATAATTAATCCAGCCAAAACTTTGACCACTGTCACCTCCAGCAGTGGAAGTAAAAACCTTGGCCTGGTATTTTGGGGAGACGATCAGTTTTGACTGGTCCTTATCATCTGAAAGTACAATCACGTCATCATGCGATTTCAGAAATGAAAGGTCGTAGCCGAAAGTTCCTGAGGCAAAAGTAGAATCCTTTTTTTCTTCGCTTCCCGAAGGATGATCTGCGCAACCGGTGGTTATCATAATCCAGACATAAAAATGACTGAAATGCATTTTCTCAATAAGCACATCCTTTGTATTTTTTTTACGGTTAAGAATTGCTTCTGAATGAATCATCCGGCAGACCTAATGACCGGTCGGACACTGCTTTTCCGCTCGATAAGTCTGGTCTCGATAATGACATGCTCCTTTATACCGTTTGGGTTTTTGATCTGATTCATCAGAATATCCAGCGCCCGTTTTCCAATATCTTCAATAAAGTATGCTTAAACGTTTAATTGAACAAATTTTAATGTTCCCAGCCTTGGGGCCGGTAACCAAATACGGGATTGTCTTCATACCATAACTAAAATTTCCAGGATTTCCAAGGTGATTTGCACTTTTTAATTCTGGAGAAAAAAAAATTATTTGCCGGGAATCTCAATCCCCATGGCTCCATTTTTCAAAAGGATAGGTTTCTTTGAGAATTATCAGATACTGGCCCAACATCATTCCCCGGATAATTCGTTCAACCTGTCTTTAAGGCACGTTGATATCATAGGTGATCTGCACTTGTTATACTTGTGGATAAATGATCCTCACCTGCTCTGCAATTCCTTGTTGCTTCAAAAAGATGGCCGGTTGATCAGGCATTATAGGAAATCACTGGAATCCGTGAACAGGCAGTCCTTTCTAGTCGATAGCCCGTCATCGCCGGTTTGTCAGTTTGATATTTTCCTGATCAATTTACATGAATTGTATTTCAGAATGTCCACTTCAACGGGAGATTGCATTCTTACCTATATGCTGAAGGGCACAGCGGGTTGGGATGTCCGGCTAAAAAGTGCGTTGATGCTAATGCTGGATTATTTTTTTTCCTTTCCAGAGCCACAAAGAATCTGGGTTAGCATCCCTATCGACCAGTCTGCACTTAAGGAACTTTTTCTGGAGGCCGGATTTTCATTCAAAACTGAATATACTTCAAAACAAATCCGGTATGTTATCTTTTACTTAAGAAGAACAGGGTATAGACTTTCGCAACCTTTTCTTCATTAAGCATCCGACCGCTCATGAGCAACTGTCCAAAATGCGTAAACTGCCTTCTCACTAAAGCGGGAGAAGTCCGGTTGCTATGGAAGGGTGTTTCTTCCGGCCTGGACACCCTGCGAGTTCAGGGAAACCGAATCAGTTTGTTTGCAACCATATGCAGGTTGCGAAATATATATGGTAATTGTCCGTTTTACATGCGGTTTGCGAAGAACTGAGGACTTAACAATTCAGGTGGACATTTCATTTTTGCGCCCATTAAATCTGATGTACCTTTGCGCAGGCCGCCATTACATTTCTTACTTGTAACCTATTGCCCGCCATGTATAAAGTTTCCTTCACCAATAAAGACAATTCCTTTCATCAGGAATTAAAGCGTTCCGTCGATTTATATTTTTCCAGCAAACACATAAACAAAACAGGGAACTGGAAATTGTTCATCAAAACGGCCACCCTGGTTCCTGCAGCTGTCGCCGTTTATATTCTTCTGCTCCTCATTCACTTTCCTGCATTTGTTGGGGTTGTGCTTTGCACCTTGCTCGGATTTATTCTTGCAAGTATCGGATTTAATATTATGCATGATGCGAATCATGGTGCGTATTCTAAACGCACTTGGGTGAATACGCTGATGGGGCTAAGCCTGAACCTGCTGGGTGGAAATGCTTTTATCTGGAAATTCAAGCACAATATTATTCATCATACCTATACCAACGTGGATGGGCTGGATGATGATATCGCCAAGAGTCCGCTGATGCGACAATGCCCTTCTCAAAAATGGGTGGGTGCTCATCGGTTCCAGCATTTTTATGTTGTGCTAGTTTATGCCATCTCATCCTTTGCCTGGGTTACCATGATGGATTTCAATAAATATTTCAAAAGGAAAATTCATAATACCGCTTTACAAAAGATGAGTCTGGATGAGCATTTCATTTTCTGGACGAGCAAACTGGTCTATGTGGTATTCTATATTCTGATCCCGGTTCATTTTGTCGGCTGGGGTCCCTGGGCCATTGGCTTTGCGTGCATGCACGTCACGATGGGTCTGACGCTGGCGCTCGTATTTCAACTGGCCCACGTAGTGGAAAAAGCAGAATTTGTTTTTGCACCGGGAATTGAACCCCAAAAGATAGAAGATGAATGGGCCATACACCAGATGCGGACCACGGCCAATTTTGCTCCAAGGAACAAAGTGGTTTCCTGGTTCGTGGGAGGCCTGAATTTCCAGATCGAGCACCATTTGTTCCCAAGGATCAGTCATGTGCATTATCCCGCTATCGCTGGTATCGTAAAACAGATCTGCATGAATTACCACGTCCAGTACCACGAGTTCCGCACCATGACGGGTGCCGTTGTTTCACATTTCCGAATGATGAAGATGCTGGGGAAAAAACCGGCAGGGTCCTAAATAAAATTCCGTGAACCGGCTTTCCCGGTACACGGAATACTCAAAACCGCGTTTCGTTCAACGGGTATTCGGACTCGGATTCTTATAATAATTCATGATCTCATCCTGCACAGCTCTATCCCTTTCGCGTTTCAGCGCCCGTACATTCTGCCTTCTTTCCCTATGAGAGATCCGGGTATCGTGTTTGGCTGAATAGATCCTGTCAGCATAATCAATCTTTATGTCCTGAACCTTTGAGGCAAGTTGAGAGGATCTCCCTCCACGTCCGTAACCATAATTATACGGCGGGTATCCGTATCCATATGGACCATACATCCCAAAGGGAGAATAATACCCATAAGGCCCGAATGGTGAATAAAACCCCAGTCCAAAGCTAACATTGGGCCTGACAAAATAACCGCCTCCGTGGTATCCTCCACCGCCATGCCTTTGGGCCGATGCTCCCAAAGTGAGCCCCAGAGCCAAAGCAATAATCATCATCTTTTTCATAACTCATACGTTTATACATTAAGTTACGCAAAAACCGCATAAAGGATTCCTGTTATGAATGGTATAACGAATTACTAACACTTGGTAACAAATTCTTAAAGAGAGAGCTCCGTATCTCCCTTGTCATTTTGCGAGATTTTTAACATTTCACCTTGTCGTTCAATTTCACCGGAATTATCCAGTTGTTCCAAGCGCCATCGTAGAAAAACTTCTCCAGTCTTCACCGGAGATTTGGAAAGAAAATGATGTATGATCCGGGAAGATTTTTGAAAATCCGCAGTCAGGAATTTCTTGAGCGACAAATCAAAATATTCGTCCGGGTGTTGAACCAATTTTTTGCCGCTGTCCAGCACGCGAATATTTTTGTTTTCCTGTCCGAGTTTTGTCCATTCGTCCGGGTCTGTCTCAAATTCAGCCAATGTTACAGGCCGAGCCAGACGTTTGGCTTTCAGGAATTCCCTGGGAGGAATTTCAGAAAGATAAGAAGGGTAAAAAACAGTCCCTTTTTCATTAATGAAGGGAAGGTTATTTAATGAAACCACATAAATACGGCCCGCAAATTCTTTTAACAGGGAAATTAGCCAATAGTAACCACTCAGGTCCTGCACATTTGAAGCCACCCAGATCCATATCTGGTCGAATTCTTCTTCATGCATCCGGTTCAGGATTGGTTGGAGACTTGCGCGGTCATTGTGGATCAGCCCGGCATGTCGTTTTTCTTCTTCGGGCCTTGTTTGTGAGATTTGGTGCCACCACGCCTTCCGCATTGCCATACCTTCTTCCGAAGAAAGATTACTTATAGGACCGAGAGAATAATCGTCTGATATCAGGATGATCTCACCATCCAGCCCCTCATCCATATCCATCGCGGTTGTAAGCACTTCTACGTCGCCCGGTTGAAAAACGATATGAAACATCAAAAAAGATTTTATGCGACCAATCCGTTTTGCTCGGAACGGTCAATTTCCATACGGAGATTTCCGATAATGAAGTCCTGCCGCTGAGGAGTATTCTTGCCCATATAATATTCCAGTAACTGCTGAATATGCGTTTCTGGCATAATCATAACGGGCTGGACTTTCATATCCGGACCGATAAAACGGGCAAATTCCTCCGGAGAGATCTCTCCCAATCCTTTGAATCGCGTCACTTCGGGCTTAGCTCCCAATTTTTTCGTTGCTGCCTGTTTCTCTTTTTCGTCGTAGCAATAAATAGTCTCCTGCTTGTTGCGCACACGAAAAAGGGGGGTATCTAAGATATACACGTGGTTGTTCTTGACAAGATCTGGAAAGAATTGTAAAAAGAAGGTCATGAGAAGCAGCCTGATATGCATTCCGTCCACATCGGCATCCGTGGCGAATACAATATTGTTGTACCTCAATCCTTCAATGCCATCTTCTACATTCAGGGCATGTTGCAAAAGATTGAATTCTTCGTTCTCATACACAACTTTCTTAGTAAGACCAAAACAATTCAGCGGTTTCCCGCGCAAACTGAAAACCGCCTGTGTTTCCACATTCCGAACTTTAGTAATCGATCCGCTGGCGGAATCTCCTTCTGTTATAAAGATCGTGCTCTCCTTTTGCCTTTCGGCAATCAGGTCTTTGTCCTTCCCGGTAACTTCCTCATTATAGTGCACGCGGCAATCCCGAAGTTTACGATTATGCAGATTGGCTTTCTTGGCCCGCTCATTCGCCAGTTTCCGGATGCCTGATAACACTTTTCTTTCTTTCTCACTCCTTTCAATCCGTTTCTTCATCGCATCGGCGATGGAAGGATTTTTATGGAGGTAATTGTCCAGTTCACGCACAAGAAAATCATGTACAAAATTTTTCATGCTGGCACCACCCTCTTCCACATACTGGCTCCCTAGTTTAGTCTTCGTCTGAGACTCGAAAATAGGCTCCACCACGCGCACAGAAACGACTGCGGTAATGCTTTGACGGATATCAGATGAATCATAATCTTTCTTGTAAAAGTCGCGCACCACTTTAACGAAAGCTTCGCGGAAGGCCTGCTGATGTGTGCCGCCCTGAGTGGTATACTGGCCGTTGACAAAACTGAATATCTCTTCGCCATAATCATTGTTATGAGTTATAGCTACTTCAATGTCTTCTCCCTTTAGATGAATGATGGGATAACAAAGTTCATCTTCATTCGTCCTTCGTTTAAGCAGGTCGAGGAGACCATTCTTGGAAATGTATTTCTTACCGTTATATTGAATTACCAGTCCTGCATTCAGATAACAATAGTTCCAGAACTGATTGTCCAGGTATTCATTGATGAAATGAAAGTTCTTGAACACCGATTCATCAGGCACATAACGGACCAG
>PLEB01000023.1 GCA_003136915.1 Chitinophagaceae bacterium | reverse complement strand
GCTGTACTTCCCTGATCCCTTCCGTATCGAATTTCATACTATCCCATGGTGAGGCGTTGGTGATCAGATACCAACGGGTAGCATCGGCTCCAAACTGCTCTATGGTTTTGAATGGATCAACCACATTTCCGACCGGCTTGCTCATCTTATTGCCATGCTTGTCCAGAACCAGTCCGTTGGAAACAACGGTTTTGTAGGCCACACTATCGAAGAGCATAACGGCAATTGCATGCAGGGTATAGAACCAGCCGCGCGTTTGATCCACGCCTTCTGCGATAAAATCTGCCGGAAAATTTTTCGCGAATTGTGCCTTATTCTCAAATGGAAAATGCCACTGGGCATAAGGCATCGCGCCCGAATCAAACCAAACGTCAACCAGGTCCGAAACGCGATTCATTTTCTTTCCACTGTCACTAACCAGAATAATCTGATCTGCAAACGGCTTGTGGAGGTCAAGAGATTCGGCGTCAACATGCTCATTAATTCCTTCGCCAAACGCAGCTTTTGCTTTGGAGACCTCGGTCAATAATTCCTGGATGGAGCCAATACATTTTTCTTCTTTTTCATCCTCCGTTCTCCAGATCGGCAACGGGGTTCCCCAAAAACGGCTTCTGCTCAGGTTCCAGTCAACCATATTCTCCAGCCAATTCCCAAACCTGCCTTCACCCGTGGATGCTGGTTTCCATTGAATCGTTTTGTTCAATTCAACCATCCGATCCCTGAATGCGGTCGTCCGTATAAACCATGCATCCAACGGATAATACAGAATGGGTTTGTCCGTGCGCCAGCAATGCGGATACGTGTGTTCGTATTTTTCTATCTTAAATGCCCGGTTCTCTTTTTTGAGTTTAACGCAGATGTCCACATTCACATCAACATATTTGGGATCATCCTTGTAATTTTTTACATAACGTCCGCTGAATTCATCTACCCCATCCACGAATTTGCCGCTCTTATCTACGAGGATAAGAATGCCTAGATTATTTTTTCTTCCTGTTTTATAGTCATCCGCCCCGAATGCCGGGGATGTGTGCACGATCCCCGTTCCGTCTTCCGTTGTTACATAATCTCCGGTTACTATCCGGAAAGGATCGGCTCCGGGTGTTATCTGCTGGATCATGGCCATGCTTCCCGCTTCTGAGGGGATCAGTTGTTCATACCGGCATTCAGCAATATCCTCTCCGTGAAATTCATGCAATATCTTCCAGGGAATCGATTTCGAAGAAGGGCCGAAACCGGCAAAAGCGCCATTCTCGTCCTCCGCCTTGAAATATTTTCCTAACAGAGCGCGGGCCAATACTACGCTTACCGGCAGATGTGTATACGGATTAAAAGTTTTCACCAGAACATAGTCAATCCGGGAACCTACTGTAAGCCCAAGGTTGGAAGGAAGTGTCCAGGGTGTTGTAGTCCAGGCCAGATAAAAAAGTTCATCAGGCCCGTCCAATAATTTAAAAAGGAATTCGGATCTTTCATTGCGGATGCCTTTGAACATGGCAACACAGCTTGTATCCTTAACTTCCTTATAGGTGCCCGGCTGATTTAGTTCATGGGAGCTCAGACCCGTTCCCGCCGCCGGTGAATATGGCTGAATGCTTATGCTTTCAAAAAGTAAGTCCTTCTTATACAATTCCTTAAGCAGCCACCACAAGGTTTCAATATAGGTATTCTTAAATGTTATATAGGGATGGTCAAGGTCCACCCAATAGCCCATTTTCATGGTAAGCTCATCCCACTTGTCCTTGTACCGCAATACCGCTTCCCTGCACTTCATATTATACTCCTCTACGGAAATCTTTCTGCCGATATCCTCCTTGCTTATGCCCAGCTCTTTTTCAACGCCCAATTCCACGGGTAGCCCATGCGTATCCCAGCCACCTTTTCTGGCAACCTGAAAACCGCGCATAGTTTTGTAACGGCAGACCAGATCCTTCAGGGTACGGCTTATAACATGGTGGATACCGGGTAATCCATTGGCGCTGGGTGGACCTTCATAAAAAACATAGGGTTTTCTGCCTTGCCTCAAATCAATACTTTTCTGAAAGGCCCCGGAGCTGTTCCAGGCGGACAGTATTTCGCGACCAATCTCCGGAAGATTCAGCTGTTGATATTCCTTATATTGTCCACCCATATCAGATACTTGATAATGAATAATTTATGAGAAGGGGCAGATGAAAAATGCTAAAAACACCCTATAAAAATGGCTGCAAAGCTAGGAAATATAAGGGCTTCTACGAATGCAAACGCGTGCTTGTTCTATTGCCCTTGCGTGAATGAACGAGTTCAACCCCTCTGAAATTGAGCAGGATCAATCAATTAGATCAAATCAATTATCCACATAATCCCCTTTGGCATAATTTATGTTCAAAAAAACGGGTGCCAATGCCTATCATTAAATCAAAGGATTGTATCACAAAGATATTTTCTCATTCATGAAAACTTTTTTTTCTACGGTTTAGGGTTTAGGGGTTAAAAAGGGGGGTATTCCTACTCCCCTTCCTTTTTCTCCT
>PLEB01000359.1 GCA_003136915.1 Chitinophagaceae bacterium | reverse complement strand
CCTTGGTTTATTCTGATCGCGCTGTCTGTTTGGGCGGAATCAAGAGGCCCTGTTATTTATGTTTCCAAAAGGGCGGGCAGGGGTTACCGGATTTTTAATTTTTATAAATTCAGAACCATGTTCGACGGCGCCGACCGACGTATCGGGGAATTCGAACACCTCAATCAATACAGGGACGCAAAAGAAACCAGGTTTTTCAAAATAAATAATGATCCGCGGATAACACGCGTTGGACGTTTTCTTCGCAATACCAGTCTCGATGAGTTACCGCAGCTGATTAATGTGCTGACCGGCGATATGTCGCTGGTTGGAAATCGTCCCCTGCCGTTGTATGAAGCCGAAACATTGACAACGGATGACCTTGCCAAAAGGTTTCTTGCGCCTGCCGGCATCACCGGTCTCTGGCAGATAAAAAAAAGAGGAAGAGAAGAAATGTCTGTTGAAGAAAGGATCAGCCTTGATATCGATTACGCTAACAACTATAATTTCTTATATGATCTTTGGATCATGGCCAATACGCCACAGGCCCTGATCCAGAAAGCGAATACATAAATGACTATCTTAGAAAAACGCTTACCTGTTAATGATTGCTGAAATTACTCATACTTGTTCTCCACGTTACGGTATAAAAAAGGTTTTTAACCCTTATTTCCGCATCCGTATCCTTTTTTTTATTTGTTTTTGCCTGCCCACATCTTCCTTTGTCGCCGCCCAGACCTTCAACGTGGATAGCATGATCCTTTGGGTCAATGCGCATCCGCGCAATGATTCGGCCAAGATCCATATCATGCACCGGATCAGCTATATGTTAAGCGAGACGGATACAAAAAAGTCTTTTGAGTATTACGAACGCGTTTCCATATTGAGCGATTCCCTGCATTTCACCTACGGGAAAGCGCTTGCCAGTATCAACCTGGGCATCCTGCTTTCTTCCGCAGGAAATTATGAATCGAGTACAAAGGCTTTTTTTAATGCGATAGATTTAGCGGAGGCCTGCAGCGCATACCGCGTTAAAGCTGTTGCTTTAAATAATATTGGAGAAAATTTTGCCTCCCTGCGGGACTTTGACAAATGCCGCAACTATGCAACCCAGGCCATTGATATCAATGGCTCCGTCAAGGCCTGGCGCGGGGTGGCTATTAATTATGAGCTACTGCATCGCTGCGACCTGGAACAGGGATTATATGATCAAGCCAGGTTAAACCTCGATAAAGGGATGCCCTTCGCCATCGAGGCCAATGAAAATTATATATTATCGCAATTCTACCTGGGCTATGGGAAGCTGAACGCTATATATCATCAAAAGGATTCCGCGGATTTTTATTTTAACAAGGCCATGACTACGGCCAGGCAAACCGGCGATCTGAGAAACGAATATCAGGTTTACCTGGCGGAAGCAAAATATCTCAGCTATATTCCCGTACATGATAAGATTGTCTTATTGGGAAAAGCCATGCAGCTGGCCAATCAAACCCAATTTGCCGAAGGCAGGGTTAAGGCAGCCGAACAGTTGTCATCCGTCTACGATCTGCTCAACAGGAAGGATTCATCAATGTTTTATTACAGAATATACCGTTCTGTTGCTGATTCACTTTTTTCTGAAAATAACAGGCGCAACACGATCGTGAATGAATCGGAATGGATGATCAAAAGAAAAGAGCTCGAGAATAGTAATCTGAAACAGCTGACTGCGGCACAGAAAAAACAAATTGCTTCCAAGGATATTTTATTGTTTTCCGTGGGTATTGGGTTCCTGCTGACCCTGCTCGTTGCTTTTCTTCTTTATAAATCGATCCAGGGAAAAAAAATAAAGGATGAATCGGAGTATAAACAGAAGATTGCAGAAACGGAGATGCAGGCTTTGCGGGCGCAGATGAATCCCCATTTCTTTTTTAACAGCCTGAACAGCATTGAGAATTTTATTATGCAGAATGAGAAGAAGCTGGCTTCTGATTACCTGAATAAATTTGCACGCTTCATCAGGAGTATACTGGACAGTAGTTCCAATGAACTGATAGAACTAAATAAGGATATAGAATCCCTGCAACTGTATATTGATCTTGAACAATTACGCTTTAACAGCAAGTTTAGCTTTTGTTGCGATGTTGATCCTATGTTGACGCATGGTGAGTATTATGTGCCCTCCCTCCTCGTGCAGCCTTTTCTTGAGAATGCCATTATCCATGGAATAGGTCCGAGTGACCGCGAGGACCTGAAAATTTCCTTGCGGGTAAGACTTCATCTTTCCATGATTCATTATATTATAGAGGACAACGGCATCGGGCGCGAACAGTCCAGGGCCTATAACGAGCTGAATAAGCCCTTTCATAAAAGTGTTGGCATGAAGATCACCCAGGACAGAATAAATATTTTTAATCAGGACTCCAGCACATCAAACTGCGTAAAAATTATTGACCTTTATGATGAAGAACGTAAGCCAGTGGGCACAAGGATAGAATTTGCAATAAAATTGGTCTCTTATGCAAACGATCAAAGCCATATTGGTTGACGATGAACTGAACAGCTTGCAAAACCTGCAGCTGAAAATTCAGGAGTATTGCCCGTCCATCCGGGTAGTTGCCCAAACGCAGCGCCCCGAGGAAGCCATTACGCTCATCCAGCAACATAAGCCGGATGTCATCTTCCTCGATATTGAAATGCCGCGCATGAGTGGTTTTAAGATGCTCGAGGAAATTCCAGACATTGATTTTGAGATCATATTTATTACTGCCTATAATCACTATGCCATCAATGCCATACGGATCAGTGCCTTCGATTACCTCGTAAAGCCCGTATCTATTACTGACCTGCAGCATACGGTTGAAAGGTTGGTTCATTTCGCCGGGAAAAAGTCAGCAGAAAGAGCAGAGATATTAAAGAAACACCTGGCTTATCCCAAAACCCAGGAGGACCAGATAGCCATTCCGACAAATGAGGGACTTGAATTCATCCAGATAAAGCAAATTATTCGAATTGAATCCAGTTCCAATTATTCCAAACTGGTTTTGCAAAACGGCCAGGTGCTGGTGGTAACCCGGCAGCTTAAGGACTTTGAAGAATTGCTGGGTGACTATCGTTTTTACCGCATTCACCATTCCCATCTCATCAACCTGAATTATATCGCCAAATACCTGCGTGGCGACGGTGGCCAGATAACCATGAAAAACGGGGACATTATTGATGTATCCCGCCGGAAAAAGGAGGTTTTCCTGAAACTGATCGGGGGCTGAATAATTTCTTTCAGGTTTAATAAAAGATCTCCCGAAAGACAAAAATGCCCTTGCGGGCATTTTCTAAGTTCAATTATTTATCATCGCCGGTCGTGGTCAGCCGGACGATTTGCGTGTTGCGGATGTGCAGGTTGTTTTGCATGCTGCACCTGCCGGTTTTGTATTTGCTGATGCTGATTATTATTTGCGGCATTCTGGTTTACTCCTGAATGGTTGGTATTCTGCACATGGGTATTCGGCCGGTTGTTGACCACGGCTGCATGACCTTGCGGGTTAGACCGGTTACCGCTGACCCTGTTCATGGCGACTGTTGCAGGACGCCCATGATTTACTGAAGCAAACTGATTTCTGTCCCGGCTCATCATCTGCTGGTGGTTAACCTGCTCGCTGGTCGCCTGTACATGCTGTTCCCGCATGGCCACTTGTTCCTGGGCATTCGGACGGGTAGTAATCCCTCCAGGCCCTCCGTTAAAACTTGTGCGGTTATTGATCACCGTTGTATTATTGATTACAGTCCGGTTTACATATGTATTATGAACGACCGCTGTATTCACATTCATTACTGCTGTATTGTACCTGAAGCCGCCTCCCTGCCACATACCGCCAACAAATCCGGACCCCCCCATAACCATAACCATAATTTACGCCGCCGTAAAATCCGACATGTGTACCCCAATAGCCGGAATGCCATCCGTAAATGCCGCCGGCATAGCCCCAATATGAAGGAGTCCATAAATAACCAATATGCGGAGGCCGCACCCATACTCCCGGAACCCAATAATAGCCATCATCCCCGTAGGCCCAATAACCAGGGGTCCAGAGAAAACCATCTATGGGACAAGCAGGTTGTACATAAACGGGTAGAGCCGGGGGAGCGATCCTGGCGGAAATACTAACATCGACACCCACCTGGGCGTTGGCATCGGGCACGGCTGCTGCCAGGCTGATGCAGATTATACCAAATTTTAAAAAGCTGTTCACTTTGATTGTTTTATTGATAAGACAGGATGCTTAATGCAAGTAGTATACCCCCTTATCCTTAAATCAACGAAATAACATTTCATTAATAGCCGGATCCGCCTCAGATATTATAAGAGGGCATTTTTATTGCAAAATGTCAAATTAAGTAGTCTCGATAAACATGAATAATCATTCCTAAATATTGTTTTATGCACTTCCCTTTCCTTGAACACTTATTTTCAAATGAAGTTGCTTCAGCAATATTGGCGAAAGACAATCTGCAGAGGTTCATGAAAGGTATAAAAATAAATATCTAAAATCTTCTGACGATCAGTACAATTACCACAACTGTTAACAAATCTATCTGCGGTGCTTTTACCTTAGAAGGACTGCCGCAGGAATCTGCCGGAAAAAGCTCCGGGTTTTTCCGGCAGGTTAAGGAGTCTTTCTGCTGCTTTGCATTATTTGTTGCTGATAAAGGAGAAGGAGGCGAGACGATATTTATTGAGCATTACCTCTGTACGAAGACTCTTGAAAGATTCAAACGGACATTTTGTGGCAAACATATTTACGAGCCAGGCGGGTATGGTTCCTCCGGGATCTACATCAATTTGGTAATTGACGTGGACCATATTTTTATTGACGGGCGTTACGGTCCAGACGGCTTTAGACACGGGTACCCGGACAATCTGTTTTTTTTCAGGAATATAATTCGGAATATCAGTTTCCACCACCTTCATGATCTTGCTTCCCGGATCCTGGGTGATCACCATATGAACGATCAAATCGCGGTTTGTCAGTGGCCAGGGGCAATTCAACTCTGTGTAAAAATATATTTCGCAGTCGCTGACTTTTTTTAACAGTCCGCATGATTTAGTACCGTAGGCCCATTGCACATGATTAGGCAGGTCTATCATAACATCTGCAAATTCAGAAAGGGTTCCCTGCATATTAAAATCTGCCTTGACTTCATTGATCTTGGAATGATCACTGGCCCGGCTGAAAATTTTAATACCCTCTTTATCTTTTCTAAGGCTCCAGCCATCCTGGGCTGCTGCGGAGAAAACACCGAAAGGAAGGAGAAATAAGCCCAGGAACAGATTCTTGTTCATAGTATGTGATTAATCAAGGTACGGAAAACCAATTCGTTTGCTATAGGAAGTTTGGGTTTTTGGAAGTTCTTAACATTAAATTCGAATAACCTTAGGGCTTGAACGGGCAGGAATGGAATTAATTGCCCGGAGTGCTTCAAATTATCAGCAGCATGAGAAGGCCTCGACGTAATAACGGTTTTGTTTCCGGGCAGGTTGCAAACTCAAAAACAAAGAAACCTGCCGTTTGGCAGGTTTCTTTGGAACTTGACAAAATCCTATTTTTTATTCCCTTGCTTTTCCGATTGTCTCTTTGAAGCTTCGTCATTACGCATATTGCCCTGGTCCTGGTTTCCATGGCCTCCCTGCATATGCTTTTTTGAATCATGCTGCCCTTCATGTTGTAGTTTAGACGCTTTTTTGTTTTGTTCTTGTGCTGCTTCATTTTGAGTGGCAGCATCTTCGCGATGATTGTGTTTCATTTGTAGAGTATTTATTCCTTAATGGTTCAAATCCCATGCCTGCTAATACCGCCTAAAATATATTTCGGATCCGGCTAGTCCTTTTTACAGGAAAACAGTCTTTATATGGCAATTGAATCTATTCCTCAAACCTGGGACCAGCTAACTTTATTTCAGAGGTAATGTACATGAATCAATAACCGGTTAACTTTATTAAAAGTTTCGCACAATGAAAATGATAACTTTTCTGATCGCCGTTCTTTTAGTTTATGATTGCGGCGCCCAAGTCCTGCCTCTTGATCCTGCCTTTCGGATGGTCAAATTGCCCAATGGCTTCACGTATTATATCCGCAGGAATACCGAGCCCGCCAAACGCGTTCAGCTTTACCTCGTTAATAAGGTTGGGTCTGTTCTTGAAAGAGAAGACCAGCGGGGGCTGGCACATTTCATGGAGCACATGAGTTTTAACGGAACCAAACATTTCCCCAAAAATGACCTGGTACACTATCTCCAGAAATCAGGGGTCCGCTTCGGCGCCGACCTCAATGCATATACGAGCTTTGATGAAACTGTTTACCAGCTCCCCATTCCGACAGATGATCCCGTGTTGTTAAAAAACGGGCTGCAGATCCTGAGGGATTGGGCCGCAAATGCCACCCTGGATATAAAAGATATCAATGAAGAACGCGGCGTCGTACTGGAAGAAAAAAGACTTGGCAAGGGAGCGGAAGAAAGGATGGAGCGTAAGATTATTCCCGTTATATTAAATAATTCCCGGTATGCGGAACGTTTGCCCATCGGGATAGATAAAGTGCTGAATAACTTTCAGCGGCCCGCAATCCTGGACTTTTATAAAGACTGGTACCGGCCCGACTTGCAGGCCCTCCTGGTGGTTGGGGATATCAATGTGGATTCCATGCAAGCCCGGATCAAGGCTCTTTTCAGCGATCTCAAAAATCCCGTAAACGAAAAACCGCGCACAAAATATACTGTGCCATTGACTGGTAAGGACCNNCAGTTATCCAGATACTGGTGAAGAAAAAAGCGCTTATTGCCAAAACACGGGAGGAATACGACCAGTTCATCAACCAAAACCTGTTCAATCAAATGGTTGCCGCCCGGATAGCTGAACTCGCTCAGGAGCCAAACCCTGCATTTATTGAAGCGAATGCAGATGTGGGGAATTTCCTTGGGGGCCTGGACGCATTTACGGTAACTGTTGTGGCAAAACCAGGACAACTGGAAAAAAGTTTTGTTTCTGTGTGGAAGCTGATCCAACAGGTAAAGCAATTTGGATTTACGGCAACCGAATTTGAAAGGGCAAAAGCCAATTATCTCAGTTTTCTCGCCTCAGCCTTGCGGGATAAGGACAAAAGCAATTCCCAGGAACTGGTGGAGGAATACGCGCGTAATTTCATAACAGGTGAATCCGCGCCAGGTATTCAGGCGGAATATAACCTCGCTGTAGCGCATTTCAAAACGGCCACGCTTTCAGATATCAATGCCCTGGATCGGGTTTATATTTCAGACAGCAACCGGGACGTCGTGATCATGGCTGCAGATAAAGACAGCATGTCGCTGCCCGGCCGGATTACAGTGAATCATTGGATGGACTCGGTGGCTGAGCTCAAATTATCGCCTTATCAGGATCAGGTTGTTAATGAATCCCTGCTTTCATCTATATTACCTGCCGGAAAAGTAACCGATGAAAAGAAAATTCCTGAGCTGGGAATTACAACCCTAACATTGAGCAACGGATTAAAATTAATTTTGAAACCAACAGATTTTAAGAATGATGAGATCCGGTTTCACGGATTCAGTCCGGGAGGCAGTTCTTTGTATGCTGACAGCGATTATGAATCAGCCTCAAACGCTGCAAATATTGTAGAAAATTCGGGGCTGGCTCATTTTAAACCGACGGACTTTCAGAAACTATTAAGCGGAAAGCGGGTGAGCGTAGGGCCTTATGTTGCTGAAAGATCGGAAGGTATACGGGGCGAAAGTACGCCAAAGGACCTCGAGACGGCCCTTCAGCTGGTTTATCTTTATTTTACTTCGCCAAGAAAAGACAGCACGATCTTTCAGAATATTATCGATCAGTCTGTCACCGAGATTGCAAACCGCTACAGTGATCCGGAAAATGTTTTTGCAGATACAGTTGCCGCTGTATTGGGCGATCACTCCATTCGCAGAACAGGACCGAGCCTTGAAAAACTCCGCGAAATTAACCTCGACAAATCATTGGCAATTTATAAGGAAAGATTTGCCAATGCAGGGGATTTCACTTTTGTGTTCGATGGAAATTTTTCTGTTGACAGCATTCGTCCGCTGCTGGAAAAATACCTGGGTTCCCTTCCATCTTCCCCAGTAAAAGAAGAAGCCAGGGACCTGAATATCCATATTCCAAAAGGAAATATCGAAGCCGTTGCCCGCAAAGGCAAAGAACCCAAGGCATCGGTTCGACTCGTTATCAGTGGAGATTATCAGTATAATCCTGAAAACAATATTCAGCTAACGGCACTCAGCGAGATCCTGCAATTCAGGGTCCTCGACCGGCTGAGGGAAAAGGAAGGAGAAACCTACAGTCCGACCGTGAGGGTCACTTTCAATAAATATCCTGCCAACCGGTATGCATTCACGGTAAAATTCGGCTGCGCCCCGGAAAATGTAGAGAAGCTGATCGCGGACGTTAAAGATGAGATCAACAAACTAAAAACTGAGGGCGTGACAGCAATGGATATTACCAAATTTGCAACTGAAGAAGAGAGACAATATGAACTCCACCTGAAGGAAAATCAGTTTTGGTTGGAGTGGCTCAGTGCTCAGTTTCAGAATGGGGAAGATCTGGACGCAATCTTAAAATATCCTGACCTGATCAAAGAAGTGACACCGGATTCGGTTAAGGCAGCTGCAAATCTTTACCTGAATAAAAATAATTTTATCAAACTGGTGCTGATGCCGGAGTCCGGCAAATAAAAATAACAGGAGGCAACCGTGATCTCTTTCAAAACCTTATTTCGCAGCAGTCTTTCCAAATACTTCACCCTGCTTATTCTCATCTCCGGCAGTGCGGCCGGTATACATGCCCAGGATTCAACTGTAAAATATCATGCCTGGTGGAAAGAAGGATACGGATTCCGCCCCAGGAAAAACCTCAAGGCGGATTTGCTTTCGCGAATAAGTGTAAATAAAAACAAACTGCTGAATTCAAAGAATGAGACCATTTTGTTTCGCGGTTTATCTATAGCCGACCCTGACAAAATTGAACATCAGGGCCATTGGAATAAAGCTCTTTTTGATGCAGTAAAGGAAATGGGAGCTACTTTAGTCCGGATACCTGTTCATCCCGTGGCCTGGCGCGACCGGGGACCTGAAAAATATCTTCAGCTGCTTGATTCAGCTGTTGAATGGTGCACCGATCGGAATATTTATATCATTATTGATTGGCATTCCATCGGCAATCTGCAGATGGAGCTTTTCCAGGATCCTATGTACAATACTTCACGGAAAGAAACCTACGAATTCTGGCGCACGATCGCAAGACATTTCAGTGGGAACAATACCGTTGCTTTTTATGAAATTTTCAATGAGCCCACAACGTACAGAGGACAATTGGGCACCGTAAGCTGGACCGAATGGAAAAAAATAAATGAAGACATCATTTCTCTGATCCGGGCTTATGATAATCAAACAATACCACTTGTTGCCGGATTCGATTGGGCGTATGACCTTACGCCTCTCCATGACGATCCTCTGAATGTGGAGGGGATCGCTTATGTTACCCATCCTTATCCCAATAAGCGCGTCCCACCCTGGGAGCCTAAATGGGAGGAGGACTTTGGTTTTGCAGCCATCCGCTATCCGGTCATTGCAACCGAAATTGGATTTAGCATGCAGAAAGGCCAGGCGATGCCCGGCCCGAATGATTATGGAAACCTGATTACACATTACCTCGAGGGCCGCGGCATTGGCTGGGTCGCGTGGGTTTTCGATCCTGAATGGCAACCGGCCTTGTTGCAGTCCTGGGACCATTTTGAGTTGACCGGGAGCGGCGAATTCTTTAAGAAAGCACTGCACGAGATCACCTCAAAGTGAAACGATTGCGTTATCCCAGGGGCACTTCGTGGGAAGGCTTTTTAGCCGCCTCTGTCTTTGGTAAATCGATAGTTAGGATACCTTCCGCGTAGGTGGCTTTTATTTTATCCGTATCCACTTTCCCTCTTAACTCAAAGACCCGCTGGATTTCTCCGGGACGATATTCTCTTCTTGTAAAATGAGTCCCGGCATTCTCATTTTCCGCCTTATATTGAATGGAAAGAACATCATTTTGGGTAGTAATGGAAATATATTCCTTGGCCATTGCCGGTGCATATAAATAAAGCTTATACCCTTCTTCAGTTTCTTCGATGTTTACGGGCGCAGTTTTATAAAGTCCCGGATGCCCCCAGCCTCCGTGTCCACATCTGTAATTCCTGCCTTGCATTTTTTGATTTTTAAATTAATGAATAGAATCATTTAATGGTTGTCTGCCCGGATTCATTCCCCGGTTATCCCGGTGATAATCCCGGCTACTGCTATCATCACAACGATAGTAGTTATTGCGACCATAATACCATCTTCCGTGCCAACCCCAGGGTCTTCGGCCGACAAAAGCTGACAAGGCTATATAAGTTGCGATCGTAACCAGAAAAACGATTAAGAAATTTCCGCGTCTCATGATTTTGTTTTATGAATAGTTAATGGATAATTATTTTCTTTTCTTTTTCTCCTGAATTCCGGGAGTGATAACCGCCCTGGCCATCAATCGGAACTATATCCTGGAAATGATTCCCTCTATAAGGATATCCCCAGCAGGGTCCATATCCAGCCCTTCTCCAGGGTCTTCCAAAAAAAATCCGGGAAAGAAAGAAAATAAAGAAAAGTAAAAAAAGAAATGGGAAGACAAATGGTACGAAGTACAAAGTGGCACCCAGGAGCAAACCAATAAATATGGCCCTAATTCTATATCGCATAAAATGGAGATTTATTTGAAATAAACTGTTCTATGAGGATGACGATTCAACCGGCTTTTTACTTTTTCCCGGCAAAATAAATTTTTGAAAAAGTTTCTGCATAAAAAAAGACCCTGGACGGATCTTTTCAATATCTGATAGAGATGGATTAGGCTTATTGTTCCGGTTGATTCTTCTCTGCTGCACGGTCATGCCATTCCTTCTTAAATTTTTCTCTTTCTTCCTGCGAAAGATCCATGAGTTTGGAACGCCAGTGAGGACCCCCTTTTCTAAACCCGCGGGGTGGACCGGGACGAAAAGACCCGAAGAGAATCTTACAAAGTATGAGCAGTCCCAGAGCCTGGGGATAGTCAATTCTCCCTGCATGGATTATGGCGGGAAGAATCGCATTCCACAAAAGCTTGACAACCAATCCTAAAACCAGGATCGCTGAAATAATAATCACGGGGATGAAATAAAAGCGCCTTCTCTTGTTTTCCATGCCAGTTTTTTTAATAATTGATAAACTCATCGTACAGGGTCCGCAACCTCTTGCGTAAATGCTTTACCGCATACCCTTTTCGTGAAATTAGTGTTTTCATGTTCTCGCCGCTCCGGGCGGCTATTTCCGCGAAGGTTCTGCCTTCCAACTCATTCAGAATGAAAATTTCCCTTTGTTCCGAAGGTAATTCCATTAGTCCTTCATTAAGCTGGTCCCAGAATAAATTTTTCAGGTATTGCATTTCAGGATTGTTGGTATCCGCGAGCAGGATTTCTTTAAAATTCAGTTCACCGTCCTCATTTTCATAAGCATAGTCTTCCAGCGACTCAGGATTATTCTTCCGGTACCGGTCAATAATTTTATTGCGGGCAACGCGGTAAAGCCATGCACCCACCTGGTCAATTATTTCTGTTGTGTTGGAAAGCTGGAACCATACATCCTGCAAAATATCCTGCGCATCTTCGTCCGTGTTCACCTTCCCGCGAATAAACGCAAAAAGCCTCTTGCCATACTCCTTTACGGAGTCACCTATGCTATAAGTCCTGGACTGTGCCATCGATCGATATTGAACAAGTAGACGGATGAAGAGGGTAATTACTTTAGCGCAGAAAGCATTTAACGATTACTCACAACCCGGAAATTTTATGGCTGATTTCCGGGCAATATTTTTTTGGTTGCCGGGCTTTAATAAATATTCGGTTGAATGCTTTCTTTCACAGGAGGTTTAATGAAATAAGGATTCTCCTTATTCAGCCTTGCGTTTTGACAGGCAACCAGCTGCCATTGATTGTGAGCAAGACGATAGAAGTCAATAAAGCTGATGTATTGGTCAACGGTCAGGTTGATATCGGCGACCCTGAACCGGATATTTGCTTTTCCATAAACCCAGCCAAAATTCCCTTCGATGGTGGCGGTGGACTTTTCGGGTAGAATGAACAGGTATTCAAGCGCTCCCGTGGCAATATTCCTAAGAAGTGAGGATTTATCGTCAACCACTCCATTTGTGTGAATATAAACAAGATCATCGGCCAGTATCCTGGAGAGCGTGGTGGTATCCCGGTTTGTCAGTGCTTCGTATCGCGTTTTCTCCAATCCCATCAGTTTCTCCCTGGGTGAAAGCTGTGCGCTGGCGATAAGCGATCCGGTCACCATCAGGAATGAACAGCAAAATTTAAACAATACCGTCTTCGCAATCATTCAGTGATGAATAAGGGTTCATGTTTTGATAGGACGAATTACGATTCAAATGTCGGAATTCTTTTTGGCTTTATTTAGTAAATGGGAAAGTTATTCTTCTCTCGCGAAGAATATTGTACGGGTTCATTATCAGCCATAGCAATAATTTTTTTGGAGCAGTCGCTGTATGATGTGGAATTACCCAGGCAAGGCGCAAAGCCTAAAGCCCTGGTAACTGATTAGTTTGGTGTTGTAAATAAGCCGATC
Source organism: Chitinophagaceae bacterium (assembly GCA_003136915.1). GTDB lineage: Bacteria > Bacteroidota > Bacteroidia > Chitinophagales > Chitinophagaceae > Puia. Next base: position 4,062 of record PLEB01000359.1, on the reverse strand, counting down.
GGACTGCAATCAGAGACTGCTGATCACAGCAATCATTTTGTCGGCTTCAGGTTGTTGAAAATTGGTAAGTCCGCCGTCAAATACCAGCGTATACCATGAACCTTCTTTTTTCTTATCAATTCGTTTGATCGTATAATCTTTGAATTCAGCCACATCACCGGTGGATCCGGTTTTTAATGTTGAAAGACCCTTTTGAAAATACTTCAGTTGTTCCAGATTGGGGAACCGGAGGGTTTTCATAATCACTTCATTAATATATTCCTGACTACGAAAAACCAGCACATAGCAGGTATCTGATTCCTTGGTAACCCTTTGCAGGTTAATTGGCCAGGTTGTTGATCGCAGATTGAGCAGGTCGATCGTAGCAGTATTGACAATTTTAAACTGGGCCTTTACAGCAAACGGTATGCACAAGCAAATAAAAAAAAGCTTTTTCATATCAATATTCGTTTTTGGACTGGAACTCTTGTATAACGGCTAAAATGACGATGTATTATTGTGTGTTAATAGTTTCAATTAATTTATCAGCTTCGGGTTGCTGGAAATTGGTCAATCCAAAGTCAAATCTCAAAAGATACCAGGTAGCCTGCTTTTTGATATCTGTCCTTTTTATCGAATAATCCTTATAATTGGCGATATCGCCATTCGTGCCTTTCTTCAAGGCCGATAATCCCTGTCCCAAATATTTCAATTGTTCTAAATTGGCAAACGCCAGGGTATCGAGCAACACCGCATTGAGCACCTGTTCGTCCCGGAATTCAAGTGCGTAAGAGATACCTGATGGTTTTGTGATCCTGTAAAGGTTAATCGGCCAGGGGTCCGTCCGCACCTGGACCAAATTAATCCAGGATTCATGCGTAATGGTAAACCCAGCAATCCCAATCATTGATATTATGACGAACAGGAAGGATTTTTTCATAGATTTCTCGGTTTTGCAATATATAAGGTTAAACCAGATTTAGCGATACACACCAGAAGCCGGTTGCCGGTAGCTATATTTCCTTAGGCCGGCCAGCTGGCTGAGAATGAGGTTTTTACAGAATTTAAAACTAAAAAAGCGTCTATATATTATGTTGAGTTTTCACGTTTTTTAAACAAATTTTGCACAAGAAGCAGGATTCCCATGAATTAAAAGTAAAAAGTAGAAAATAGAAAGTAAAAGGCTTCCGGGCCGAACCCTGTCCAAATGTCAAAAAAATGCATAGGGCAGCCAATCCAAATGGTAGCCTTCAGGAAGCTTTTATTGACTTTTTAGTTCCTTCCAATGACTATTTTTGCGTGGTTAAAAATCGAATCAATAAAAACAAATGAAACATTTTATCATCCTCCTTATTGGCCTGGTTTCCGTTTTTTGCATATATGCACAGAATCCCAATTGGCAGAATAAAGATCTGCAGACGGATACTGTATTCGGGATAAGTACTGAAAAAGCATATTCCACGATCATAAATCCTAAAAAAGCAAAGTCAGTTCTGGTTGCTGTAATAGACGGCGGTGTGGATACTGCTCACGAGGACCTCAAGTCCATTATCTGGGTTAATCCCCATGAAGTTTATAACGGGAAGGATGATGACCATAATGGGTATGCGGACGATGTTCATGGCTGGGATTTCATCGGAGGACCGGGTGGTGATATACACTATGAAACACTGGAGCTTACGCGGCTCATCCGGAAAGAACATGCCATGTATGATAGTTTGCCCGAATCTCAGATACCCGAGCAATACCTTAAGATGAAAAAGGATTATGACAAACAGCTTGCCAGGGCAAAGGCCACAGAGGATAGAATCACTAAGTTTAGGGATATGGTGGACTCTTTGGTTCAAAAGATAGGCAAAGAAAATCCGACCAGGGAAGACTTTCAAAACTATCAGCCAGTGAATGATGGCGAAAAAAACGTGAAGTTTATGATGCTGAATCAACTTCAGCATACTCCAGATTATTCTGCTTTTAAAAAACAAATGGCTGATGGGATTGACCACTTTAAAACCCTGCTCGACTATCATCTGAGCCTCAGTTATGATCCGCGATCCATCGTTGGCGATGATATCCGGGACAGCGTGCAAAGAGATTATGGTAATGATGACGTTACAGGACCGGATGCCAATCATGGTACCCATGTCTCGGGAATTATCGGGGCGGTGCGCGACAATAATATCGGCATCAAAGGCATTGCCGATAAGGTCGAGATTATGGCCGTGCGGGTTGTGCCGGACGGAGATGAAAGAGATAAGGATGTCGCTAACGGAATTCGCTATGCCGCCGATAACGGCGCCAGAGTGATCAACATGAGTTTCGGTAAAGCTTATTCTCCAAATAAATCCGTTGTTGATGATGCGGTTAAATATGCCATGAGTAAAGATGTGCTCATTGTGCATGCAGCCGGTAATGATGGAGAAAATCTCGACAGCAGCAATAATTTTCCGAACCGCCGCTACATTGGTGGGGGTGAAGCGGGAGCCTGGATCGAAGTCGGCGCTTCCGGTGAAAAAAACGATTCCAATCTGATTGCTTCGTTTTCGAATTATGGGAAAACAACCGTGGATGTTTTTGCGCCGGGTGTTAGGATATATTCCTCCACGCAAGGCAATCATTACGAGTATTATAGCGGAACCAGCATGGCATCACCGGTTGTTGCCGGACTTGCAGCACTGATCCGGGAATATTATCCGAAGCTTACGGCCGTTCAGGTAAAAGATATCATCATGCGTTCGGTAGTTAAAGTGGATCATCCGGTTTATGTGAAAGATGGTTACGGGAAGAAAAAATTAGTTTCATTTTCCGATGTCTGCATATCAGGAGGTATCGTCAATGCTTATAACGCGCTGCAGCTGGCAAAGCAATAGTGACGTTATTTATAGATTTTCGATAGCTTAGTCGGGATAAACCCAACTATGCAGCCAAATTCCCTACCGTTGTCGAAACGTCCTGTTGATATCGCCCTGATTATCTTTTTTATCATTAACCTGTTTTTTATCACCTATATGGTCGACCTGGAACAATTGGTGATCCCTAATGCGGATCATTTTCAATATCCCGTTTGGCCTCCGGCAAGAATGGTCGACTTGGTGCATTGGTATGGTCGGAATTTCGATCCGGTCCTGATCGCGCGACCTGCCTGGTGGCGCGCTAGCATCTGGATTGATGCTCTTTTCTTCGGGCCCTTTTATGTTTTTGCTATCTATGCTTATGCCAAAGGCCTCAAATGGATAAGATTCGGCAGCATCATATGGGCGTCGGTCATGCTGACCAATGTGACAATTATTCTATTCGAAGAAGTGCGAGGGGAGAATGCTTCGCCTGAATTGTTTCGGGTGTTCCTCGCCAATGCGGCATGGGTCATTTTTCCGCTGATTGTCCTGCACCGCATGTGGAAATCCACCAATCCTTTTGCGGCTGGAGCGCATGATAGGTGATCCTGGCGGGAAATTCTTCGATGGTGGAAGGGTCTTACTTTTGCATATTGGTAATTAGGACCAGTTTACCGGTTCGGTACAAGATTCTGAATAATAATAATTATGCTGAAATGAGATCCATTAGTTCCGTATGTATTTTTCTGCTCACCGTCTTTTCAACTACAATACGAACAGACAATGATTTCTGCGGTATCAGGAATACAGCGTTTCAGGCAGGGGAAATGGTATCATTCAAAATCTATTATTCCATAGCAGGCGTATATTTTCCCTCCGGGAATGCTTCCTTTAACGTCAACCTGGAAAAATATGAGGGTAAGCCCGTCTATCATATTACAGGAACTGGAAAAACGAGCGGTTTTGTTGAAAGTGCATTTAAGGTCAGGGACAAGTACGAAACTTTTATTGACACCGGCAACATGCTTCCCTATAAATTCATTCGGAATGTAAGTGAAGGGGGACATAATATTTATCAAAACGTCGCTTTCAACAAAAAAGCCAATACCGCGATTACATCAACCGGTGTTTATAAGGTTCCCGCCTGCGTTCAGGATGTGTTGAGTGCAATTTTTTATGCGCGAAATATAGATTTTGATAAATATAAGCCCGAAGATAAGATCCCATTTTCCATGTTCCTGGATAACCAGGT
>PLEB01000463.1 GCA_003136915.1 Chitinophagaceae bacterium | reverse complement strand
CCGTTATATCAGGCAGTTTTTCACTGATCGTAGTAGCCGTTTGCGTAAAGAATTGCCCGATCACAGGCGAATACGCGTCGGCTTTATAAGGCGTATAATACCGCAATTCGACTCCGAATGCAATCAGCAGATTTTTATATCCCAGTTTTCCCTCATACCCGAATTGGTCATGGGTTACAAAAAAAGGAATATTTACCGGAGAGTTTCCTGCGCGCTGCTGCACCACGAGGTTGGCCCGGAGCACCCAGTGCCTTCCGACATTAACTATTTTGTCTGCAGAAATGCGAAGGATATTGAAGGGATTGGATTCCTGTGCTGCTTTATAATAATCCTGGAAATAGGGGTAGTCATTCAACAGGTAATAATCGCCGGTCAGTTTTAATTTCAATATGGGCTGATCTATAGATCCGAAAAGGTGAATTACATTCTCTTTCTTGAAGAAACCAGGCACACCAAAACCAAAACTGCTCTCCTGGTTCCATGCTGTAGAGAGTGTTCTGTTTACATTCTCAAATCCTGCTTGCAGATAACCCAGGTTTTTGCTGATCTGACGCTGCAGGCTGATATATGCATTGTAATCACCTGCATTATATCCGCTGAGATAGAAGTTCCCGAATGCTTCCACATCCCATTTCTTGTTCTTCGTCTTATTGCGGTATTCGCCGTGCAGGGCAACGTTAAACAAGGTACGTTCGCCCGCATCATAAAACCCGTGAAGGCTTTGAAACATTGTGCCAACTTTTAGAAATTGCTGTGGATTCTTGGCATCCGGAAAAGAATAAAGGGAAATATCATTCGTCAGGTTATGCCAGGTATCACTCAGTCTGATGGTATCCGGCGTGGCAATGAAATCGAAATTATTAATATAATATGTTGTATCCGGATTATAGTCCAAATACCGGTAGTGATAGGTTTGGTAACTGATCGTATGTTCTACCCTGACCCGGGGATAAAACAATGGGATCACCGTTGAATCTGTTACAATGGAATCTTTCTGACCGATCAGGTCGTATTGCTGCCTCAGCATATAAGTTGCCGAAGTGTAAAAAGTTCCTGTTGTAATCTCCACGCCAAAGGGATTTAAGGCATTTGTGAAACTTTCAGCAGCACCAATCCGGGTCGGAATGGTAAACCTGTCTTTGTACACGTTTGAATCGAGGTCACTGATATATTTAATCCCACCGTTCTCGGCAGACTCCAGCTTGCTGCCAAGCAAAACCATAAAGGCCTGGTATCGTTTACTGTTTGACTGGTACCAGGAACTAAAGCGGTAATTATTGTGATTGGTATTCTGGTTACTGAAAGCACCGGGCGAACTGATAAGCCGGTATTGAAACATCGCATTCCAGTTTTTAGTTATGTTTTGCGTGTGGATCACGTTGATCATCTGCTCGGCCTTGCTGCCGATCAGGTAGCCCAGTTCCGAATAAGGTTTAGTTGTATGATAGAACTTTGTTTCATCAACGGTAAAAATGTACGGATCATAAGCATGCCATCCGGGGTCCCAGCCTGGTTTCATGAAAGGATGAAAGATAAGATCATGCGCTGCATTTCCTAAATTTCCTAAATCGACATAAGTAGGGGGAACCGGATAACGCGGATAAAAATCATAAACGGAGGAATCGATCTTTTGAAGGCGGCTGGAATCAAGGTAGCGGAAGTTAATCGAAATTGTATCGTCCACCCGATGTTGAAGTGTGCTGTCCTTTCCCTTACCTCCTCCACCCATGTTTTGGAAGCGGGACAATGGATTCTGTGCTTGGACAGCAAAGCAGCTTAAGATAAAAATCCCTCCGGCCAGGAATCCCCTGATCCCATTGCGTCCCTTCATTCCTGAATTTGCCGGTAAATTAAACATTAGTGCCTGCTGTGCCGATTGATAAAACGTTAATATTTACATGGATCCGATCAAGTCTTTGAATATAGCAGTGAGCCTGGGCTCTGCCTCCCGGGCGGCCTGCAGAACTTCCTCATGAGTGATCACATTATCTTCCTCGCGGATTCCCATGTCGGTAATAATGCTCATAGCAAAAACATCCATACCCATGTGCACAGCTGCAATGGTTTCCTGTACAGTACTCATGCCAACGGCATCAGCCCCAGCCATATGAAGTAATCTGTACTCCGCACGCGTTTCGAAACTCGGCCCGGTAACGCCGGCATAAACGCCTTCCCTAACCGGAATCCTGTTTCTTAAAGCAGCTGCTCTTGCCTTTTCAATCAGATTCTTATTGTATGGTTCACTCATATCCGGGAACCGGGGACCGAGTAGTTCGGCATTTGGTCCGATCAGCGGATTGAATGTGAACAGGCTGATGTGATCCGTAATCATCATCAGGTCGCCTACCTTGAAATCTTTGTTCATGCCTCCGGCTGCGTTGGAAAGTAATAGGGTCTTGACGCCCATCAACCTCATGAGGCGAACCGGGAAAACGACCTGTTCGGCATCATAACCTTCATAAAAATGAAACCGGCCTGCCATAGCCATCACGCGCTTGCCACTCATCATCCCGAAAATAAGTTCACCGGAATGACCTTTCACGGTAGACACAGGAAAGTCAGGGATCCTGCTGTATTCCACCTGGAATTCTATTTCGATTTCCCTGGAAAGATTTCCGATGCCGCTGCCCAGAACGATACCGATTTCAGGCTGATGCGGATAGGAATTTTTAAGCCATAATGCTGTTTGCTGAAGTTTCCTGATATTGTTTTCCGTCATACAAAAGCTTTGATGAAGGACGACTCCTTCAGAATCGGGCAAAGATAAGATGCCGACGGAGATCTGAAATGATTAGCGGATCCGGGTATGGCGTAACTCAAGAAGGTTGAGTCCGTTTGCTTCAAAGCCGCTCACTGAAGGGCTTACGAGGTGGATCACTTCATCGTACCAGAGGGGAACAATGGGCGCGTCCCGGATCACCAACTGATCCATTTTACGATAAAGAGAATAACGCAGGCTGTCATTGTTTTCGATCAATGACTGACGGTAGAGCTGATCGAAAGCGGCATTGTGATAACGCGTATAGTTAGGGGGAGCCGGGTTTTCGGAATAGAAAACGCTCAGGTAATTTTCCGCATCCGGATAGTCCCCGATCCAGCTTGCACGGAAAAACGGAGCCTGCGATTTAGCCGTTTCTTCCAGCAATAAGCTCTTCTGCACAATGTCGACCTGCACCCGGATCCCGATCTCCTGCAATTCACGCACAATAAACCCTGCAAGATCAGCATAGGTGTCAATTGTTTTCAGCGTGATCTGTGGCAATCCCCCGCCATCCGGAAACCCGGCTTCTTTTAGAAGTTGGCGGGCTTTCGCCGGATCATAATGATATCCAATGACGATTGCTGAATCATAGCAGGGTAATCCTGGCGGAATAAATCCGCTCTCTGCAGGCGTTCCGATGGAGTTCCGCAAATACATCATCATTTTTCTTCTGTCAAATCCATAGTTGATTGCCTGCCTTATTTTGAGCAGCCGCAGCGGAGAATTTTTTACTATGGCTAAACTGCTATCCACGACAATTCCCAGATATTCCGTATTCAGATATGGACTTTTGGAAAGTTGCAGACGCCCCCTCCAATCTTTTTTTAGCTCTCCTTTTTTATTCAGGACCTCGTCTTTGAAGGAAGGATCTATATCGTTCATAAAATCCAGTCTTCCCTGCTGCAACAATAAAAACTCTGTTGCCCGGTTATCAAAAAAACTGATCTTGATGGCATCCAGGTAAGGAAGCGGCTCGCCTGAAGCATCTTTCTCAAAATAATGTTCATTTTTTATCAGGATAAGGTCCTGCCCTTCTTCCCAGCTCTTAAAGCGGAACGGACCCGTGCCGCAGGGATGGCTGCGAAAATCTTTTCCGTATTTCTCAACCACTTCATGAGGCACAACCGAGCAGTATTGCATGCTGAGTAATCCGAGCATGGGATGAAATGGCGTTAGCAATTTCATTTCAAAAGTGGAATCATCCGGAGCGCGGAATGCGTTGACTCCTTCAACCCTTTCGTTAAAGATCCAGGNNCAGCAACCATCTTCCGGCCTTTGCCGGCAGGAAATGCATCATTGTCGTGAAAGAATACATCCGTCCGCAAATGAAAGCGATAGGTGAGATTATCCGATGAAATTTCCCAGGAAACTGCCAGAGAAGGAACAATATTCAGGCTTGAATCCGTTTGCACCAGGGTATTGTAAAGTTGATGAACCGGCCAGATGATGGACTGATTTTTTGCGAATGCCGGATCCAGGGTGGCTATGCCCGTTGGCTCATTATATCGAAATGTTTTTTTATTACCGGCAGAACGAACATGGCAGGAGGTAAAGATGAAGACGGTTGCTAAAAATAAAAAACAGATCCGCGATTTCTTCAACAAATATTTTAAATCGAATCGTTGTTTACACATAAATGGTTTGCTAAAATACCAATAAGGATGGGTATGCGGCCAC
>PLEB01000400.1 GCA_003136915.1 Chitinophagaceae bacterium | reverse complement strand
CATTTCCACATTTTCACATTTTCACATTTTCACATTTTCATATTCCACATTCACACATTAGCCCAATACCGCATTTTCACATTTTTTTCCCTTTTCCCGAATTTTTCCCGACCTTTGCCGTCCAAAATTCCAATGGTATGTCCAGAGTATGTCAGGTGACAGGAAAGCGTCCGGTTTCAGGAAATAGTGTTTCGCATTCTAATATCAAGACCAAGCGCAGGTTTTTACCTAATCTGCAGCACAAGCGCTTTTTTCTTGCTGAAGAGGATAAATGGGTTACCCTGAAGCTTTCTTCAGAAGGAATCCGGACCATCAATAAACGTGGACTTTACGCAGTAGTCAAGGAGTTAAGGAAAGCAGGGACAAAAATCTGATTGATCAAATTTGCCGGGGAGGCAGATAAAACACTATAAATTTAGCAAGATGGCAAAGAAAGGGAGCAGGGTCCAGGTGATTCTGGAATGTACTGAGCACAAGGCCAGCGGCAAACCCGGGACCAGCCGTTACATTACTGTAAAAAATAAAAAGAACACGCCTGAAAGAATGGAATTGAAAAAGTTCAATCCCATTTTGAAGAAAGTGACTATTCATAAGGAAATTAAGTAATTAATTTGAAAATTTGAAAATGTGCTAATGTGCTGGTTCATTAAATCAGCATTCTTTCTCACATTTATTTTCAAATTTTCAAATTAGCAAATTTTCAAATTAGCAAAATGGCAAAAGCAGCAAAAACCGCGATCAAGACCAAAGATGCACGTGCAGCAGCAGAGGCTAAGAACTGGACAAAAGTGATCAGGGCAGTGCGCAGTCAAAAGACCGGCGCCTATACGTTCAAGGAAGCGATCATCCACAAGGATAAGATCAGGCAGTACCTTGCCCAGAAATAAAGTAACCGGTTAAATTTTTTACAGAAGCTGTTCCTGGCCGGAGCGGCTTTTTTTCTTTCCATCAGCTAAAAAATATAACACATGGGCTTTTTCGATAAACTTTTTGGAAAGAAGGAAAAACAGACCCTTGACGAAGGCCTCCAGATGACCAAGGAAGGTTTCTTTTCACGAATCGGTAAAGCAATTGCAGGTAAAAGCACGGTTGACGAAGAAGTGCTGGATAATCTGGAAGAAGCGCTCGTGGGTGCAGATGTGGGGGTAGATACCACACTTGAAATTATCAGGCGTATTGAAAAAAAAGTGCAGGAGGAAAAATATCTAAACACGACTGAACTAAACCGCATCCTGCGCGGAGAAATAGAAAATATTCTTACCGAGAGCGGATCAGCAGGCTTGAGAAGTTTTGAACTGCCTGCAGTGAAACCGTATGTGATCCTGGTCGTAGGCGTGAATGGTGCAGGCAAAACGACAACCATTGGCAAACTGGCATACAACTTCAAGAAAGCCGGCTATTCGGTTTTATTAGGTGCTGCTGACACTTTCAGAGCTGCTGCCACGGATCAATTAAATATCTGGAGCGAAAGGGTTGGCGTACCGATTGTAAAACAGGGTATGGGAGCAGATCCGGCTTCTGTGGCTTTTGATACCGTTCAAAGTGGTATTTCCAAAGGATCGGATGTTGTGATTGTTGATACTGCAGGGCGTTTGCATAACAAAGCAAACCTCATGGAGGAACTCAGCAAGATAAAGCGCGTAATGAAAAAATTATTGCCCGACGCACCTCATGAGGTCTTGCTTGTCCTCGATGGTAGCACCGGTCAGAATGCCCTTGAGCAGGCTAAACAGTTTACAGCCGCTACGGATGTAACGGCCCTTGCTATTACCAAGCTTGACGGCACAGCGAAGGGTGGCGTTGTGCTGGCCATCGCCCATCAGTTTAAGATTCCGGTAAAATTTATAGGCGCGGGTGAAAAAATGGAGGACCTGCTGGTATTTGACAGCCATGAATTTGTGGACAGCCTCTTCAGTCACTCAAACGGCTGGAAGGATTAGTTTGCGGAGTGGCCTTCTTCAAAAATGTCCATCCCAGGATAGCAGCCAGAAGAGATGCGAACAGCACGGCCACTTTCGAACTTTGAATTTCATCCGGGCTCGTACTGAATGCCAGATTGCTTATGAAAATCGACATAGTAAAACCTATCCCCGCCAGTAATCCCATTCCGGTCAGATTCATTTTGTTCATCCCCCGTGGCAGCCGGGCGAAGCCAAAGGCGACTGTTAGCAATGTGAAGCCCACGATGCCCAAAGGTTTTCCTAATAGTAATCCAGCTGCAATACCCATGCTGTTCGGGCTCAGCATTTCCAAATGCCAGCCTGATGGAAGATGAATTGCTGTATTGGCAAGGGCAAAAAGAGGAATAATAATATAATTTACGGGAGCGTGTAATGCGTTTTGCAAAATGGCAGAGGGCTGATTTGCCATGTTTTTCCTAAAGGGAATTGAAAAGGCCAGCAGGATACCGCTAAGGGTAGGATGGACACCTGAGCGGTACAAAAAATACCAGAGAAAAACTCCTGCGGGCAGATAAACCCACAAAGAAAAAAACTTTAGCCTGTTAAGTAAAAGAAGGACGGCGAACAAAGAAAGGGCAAGAAACAAAAAGAGACCGCTAAATGAATGCGTATAAAATATGGCAATGATAATGACTGCGCCCAGATCATCGATGATCGCCAGCGCCGTTAGAAATATTTTTAGAGAAAGCTGAATTCGGCTTCCCAGGAGGGATAAAACACCAAGCGAAAAAGCAATATCGGTGGCCATAGGAATTCCTATTCCTGCCTGTTCCGGACTGCCATGGTTGAAAATAAAATGAATGCCCGCGGGAACAGCCATGCCCCCGATCGCTGCTACTACAGGAAGGATTGCATTTTTTAACTCCGATAATTCACCGACATATAATTCTCTTTCTATTTCGAGGCCAACAAGCAAAAAGAAGACGGCCATGAGTCCGTCGTTGATCCATTCTTCAATCCTGAATGGTATAGTCAATCCGCCAACATGAAACGCAGCGTTCTG
>PLEB01000060.1:4402-5498 GCA_003136915.1 Chitinophagaceae bacterium | reverse complement strand
AGTTTTCGTCGTACCTGTCGGCGCACTTTTTCTTTGCTTTTCCCATGACTACAAATTTACTGCATTTCATAGCGGACATCATGTTCTTTTACCGGATATCAAAATCAATCAGCAATCGCGGGGACGCGGGGTGCGACTGGCAGGTGAGGATGAAACCATCTTTGATCTCTTCATCCGCCAGTGCATAGTTTTGATCCATGTTCACTTTGCCTTCGAGCAACTTGGCGCGACAGCTAGCGCAAACGCCTGCCTTGCATGCAAAGGGAAGATCGGCGCCCTGTTTTATAGCGGCTTCGAGGATTGTTTCTCCATTGAAAGGAAGTTGGAAATCATGGGTTACACCATCCAGGCGGATGCTGACCAAACTTTTTTGTTTATTACTTTCCGATTCAGCAGTACCTGACTTTAAAGACGGTTTTATTATTTCCCCGGGATCGGAAAAAAGTTCAAAATGAATTTTGGCAGGATCCATTCCCTTTTGTTTGAGCCAGTCGCGCACCGTAAAGATCATCGGAGCCGGACCGCAAAGTAAAAATTCAGTTCCCGCAATTAAGGGCACGAGGTGTTTGAAGATCTGCTCGCATTTAGCAACATCAATTCTTCCCTCATTAATGGGAGCATCTCCTTTTTCCCGGCTGAAAATATATATGAGCTGAAGCCGGTCAGGATAATAGTTTTTTAAAGCCTCGAGCTCCTCCCTGAAAATTATGGAGCTGCGCGTTCGGTTTCCGTAGATGAGCGCTACCTGACAAAGGGGCTCTTCTCTAAGAATTGTTTTGATAAGTGAAATCACGGGAGTGATACCGCTTCCAGCGGCAAAAGCAATTATCTGTCGTTTGTTTTTTTTGTCCAGGCTAAGTTGAAAGTTCCCTGTGGGCGGAAGCACTTCCAGGATTTGGGCCGCCTTAAGAGATTCCAGCGCATAGGTAGAAAATCTTCCCCCCGGCGCTTTTTTGATTGCGATCCGGAGTTCATCTTCATGGGGCCCGCTACAGATGGAATACGATCTTCGGAGTTCTTCCCCGAGCATATTGGTGCGTATCGTAATATTCTGCCCGGCCTTAAACAGGAATTCTTCTTTCCATTCTTCGGGAAT
>PLEB01000060.1:0-4320 GCA_003136915.1 Chitinophagaceae bacterium | reverse complement strand
GTCAGCACCGCCACATGAGGATCGATATCTTTCATCTCATTCCTTTCAATACCGCGGGCGATCATCTCAGATAAACTTCTTCGATAATTTCTCCGCTGGTTCAGGAAATTGGAAAGATAAGGTTCCGGAAGATGGCGCCACTCGTGATCAGAAATATAAACAAATTCAAATTGCTCCATCATCATCCGGATATGAAAACGAATGATCAGTTCTAATTTTTTCAGAACAGATTCAGGGCTCGACTGTACGGCATCCAGATGGGAAATGAAATCATTGGCCACTTTAAAACAAATGGCCTGAAGGATTTCCGATTTCGATTGAATATGGTTGTACAGGCTGGCCGCTTCCACGCCTACATGCACGGCAAGGTCACGCATGGAAGCAGCACCAAACCCCTTTTCCAGGAAAAGCTTGGATGCCTCTACAATGATCACTTCTTTCTTACTGCTGTTCTTTTTGCTTCTGATCTTTGCCATAATGCACAGCAAAGATAGAACGAACGTTCGTTAGGAAAAAACCAGGGAACCGACCTGTAAGGATATCCTTTGCGGCATATTAAAATGACAGCCGGAGAAAATGAATAGATTACATGGCAGGCATCGGCGCCATTTCTCTCACCTCAATATTGCCTTCATTATCAATGTGGGGACAGGCTTTTGCAATTTCAATAGCCTTTGCCAGACTATCAGCCTTTACAATAAGATAGCCACCGATGATACCTTCTTTTGCTGATTTTACAGGATCGTTCGATGTGTTCTTCGCTGAAACAACTGCGCCCTCGGAAACCAGTGGCAAACCGCCTGATAATTGTCCTTTTTTCCCCAGATCTTCCATATAAGCTCCCCAGGCTTTCATTTCTGCTTTGTTTTCTGCTTCTGTTTTGCTGGTTATGGGTCTACCTGCCCTCAGCAACAATAAATACTCTTTCATGTTTTTGATTTTTTTTATTGAATGAATATAATAAAGAGAGATGAACCCTAAGAAATGAGACATTAAATAAGAAATAAATTTTGGATGATGCAGGGAGCCCGGAGTTTGAATGGGAACGGTCTGCAATTTAAATAAGGCCGCCCATCGGAATTTCATTCGCCGTGCGGGTAACTGCCTAAAATCCAGTAGGTTTGCAAAGTTTTGCCGGCAGACCGGCTTATTTTTCATCTATATATTATTATGTCGCTGATTTGTGTTGGCAGTATGGCCTATGATGCCATCGAAACGCCTTTCGGGAAAAGGGACCGCATTGTTGGAGGCTCCGCCATTTACGTGGCTTATGCCGCATCCAATTTCATAAGACCGGTAAACCTGATCTCGATAATCGGAAATGATTTTGCTGATGAGGAGATCAGGACCCTCGAAGCCCGCGGCGGGGTCATGGATGGTGTGGAAAAAGTAGCTGATAAGAAATCTTTTTTCTGGAGCGGCAAATATCACCTTGATATGAATACCCGCGATACCCTGGTTACCGACCTTAATGTATTGGGGGATTTCAATCCTCAGGTGCCGGACAGCTACCAGGGGAGCGACTTCATGATGCTTGGAAATCTTTCTCCTTCCGTGCAGATCAAGGTGATTGAACAAATGAAAACGCGTCCGCACCTGATTGCTATGGACACCATGAATTTCTGGATGGAATCCGCATTGCCGGATCTCAAACGCGTTCTCCATATGGTGGATTTATTAATGATAAATGATAGTGAAGCGCGTCAACTGAGTGGGGAATTCAGTATTGTAAAAGCGGCCCGGAAAATTATGGATATGGGTCCCGGATTTCTTATTGTTAAGAAGGGAGAACACGGAGCCTTACTCTTCCATGAAAACAAGGTGTTTTTTGCACCTGCGCTTCCGCTCGAAGATGTATTTGATCCCACCGGAGCCGGTGATACTTTCGCCGGCGGTTTTATGGGGCATCTTGCAAAAACAAGAGATATCTCATTTGAGAATATGAAGACAGCCATCATTGTCGGATCCGCTATGGCTTCTTTTTGTGTAGAGAAGTTCGGCCCCGAAAGATTAAAGGAAATTACCAGGAAAGACATTGACGATCGCATTCAGCAATTCATTCAGCTGGTAAATTTTGATATCTCCCTGGTTTAATATTTCCTGGCCAGGGTTTCTACCAATTTATATTTTTTTATTTTTCCGTCAACAGATAAAAGGTCCACACAGATCACGTAATGCCCTGTGGGCAAGGGATTGAGCCCATCGTCCAGGCCATCCCACCGGAAACTTCCTGCCGTGCCCAGCGTACTGTTATTTGTAAGTTGTCTAACCATCCTTCCGTTGATATCATAAATAGAAATATTTGCAACGAGGCCTGGTTGTGCAAGATGGAATTTCACAAAACAATAATCCTGGTATCCATCGTTATCTGGCGAAAAAATTTTGGGCTCTGCCGAAATCTGTTCCGTCGTTTCCTGTTCACTAAAAGAAGCTGAATTCTTGTAGGTTGGAGTTCCGAATCCCGCCGAAGAGGCTGCCGAGGCCCAGTTGTCAGCCGCCTGCGTCGGTCTGTCTGCCTGAATCCTTTCCAGTGCCACGCCTTCTTCATTGGCAAGCAGCGGGAAATGCCAATGATGATCGTAAGAAAGTTCATCTAAAATCTGTCCGCCTTCATTCAATAATAATATTGTTCCCTGATCATCAGGCATGGAAGGCAGGCCGCTCATCCGGATCANNACTAAATTTTGCGGATCCTTCACCATGCCAATTGCATCCCTGCCAGCGAGGAACACCTGTTGAAGATCCAGGGTTTTCCGGCTCCGGTTATACAGTTCAATATAATCATAGCCATAAGAAGGCGGGTTGAAAAGAATTTCATTGAAAATAAGGTCCCCGCTTGCAGGCAGTTGGGGCAAACCCAGCTTGCATGAATTATAAATTGAGATTTCATTTGCAGCACAGTCATGAACCTGCTGAACAGACATTGTGTATACCTGTTCGGGAAGAAGGGGTTGCCGCAGGGTCAGATTTACCTGGTCAAAAAATGGGGGAACAGGAATTGCTTCCATTGGCGGGCCCATATCCGGCGAGAATTCATAATTGGAAACAATTGAAGCAGAAAGGCTATCCAGGGGTTCACTAAATAAAGCCAGGATATGAAGTGAATCAGGACAAATGGTTCGAAGCAGATCCGGTCCCTGCTGGTCGGGATTTTCCGCGGAGACTGAATTCGGCATTCCGGGGGTTCCTCCAATAAGCTGCATGCTGGCCGTCCAGTTGCCGGAACCAGTACAGGGATTTTTTGGATCTATCATTTCAAGGCTCCATCCGCCTCCGGATTTGAGATCGTTCCGGAACCAGCTTTTGTCATATTGAACCGCATGAATCACCGAACCTTCATCCGAACTCAGGATGACCTCATCTGCATCGTGATTCAAAGATGGAAAACCTGTGATGCCCATGGCAGCACCGAAAGCGCTGTAAGCGGCTTCAGCGGAAGCCGGACAAACAATCAGGAAACTATCAGCCTTCAATACATAATTTTTTTTAAAAGTAGCGCTGTCGTTTGCATCACCCAGCTTCCAGTTGCGGAGGTTGATAGGCCGTCCGGAAACATTCTTCAATTCGATAAAAGAAGAACCCGGCAAGCCAGCCGAAGGGGAAGGATCTGCAAGGAATTCATCAATCAGCACCTCATAGCGCTTTGCAGCCTGACCAGCACTGATCAGTGAACATTGGCAAAAGAGAAAAAGCAGGATAAGAAACCGGGAAATCATGAGGAAACCTTTTTGTAAAAATAATTTGGCTGCCAGCAGATTGGAGGTTATTTTTACGGCTTCAATGAACGTGATTACAACATATACAAAGCACAGCATAAAGATGCCCTGGAGCAGGGAAGGTGCCTGATTGTTTTGTATACCAAGATAATAAAGCCTTCCCGGATCGGGGAGGCTTTTTGATTTATATAAGATAAAAAATAAAGAATCAATGAAAGTAGCTGTCGTCGGCGCTACCGGCCTGGTGGGTACAAAAATGTTGCAGATACTGGAAGAGAGAAATTTTCCGGTGAGTGAACTTATCCCTGTTGCTTCAGAAAAATCTGTTGGAAAGAAAGTAGTCTTCAAGGGGAAGGAATATACTGTTGTAAGTGCAACCGACGCAATCGCTTCAAGGCCGGCCCTTGCATTATTTTCAGCTGGCGGTGCTACCTCCCTGGAATGGGCGCCCAAATTCGCGGCTGCCGGCATTACGGTAATTGACAATTCTTCTGCCTGGAGAATGGATCCTACAAAAAAACTCATCGTTCCTGAACTGAATGCAGATGTATTGCAAAAAGAAGATAAAATTATTGCCAATCCGAATTGCTCGACGATCCAGATG
>PLEB01000089.1 GCA_003136915.1 Chitinophagaceae bacterium | reverse complement strand
TATAGACTTTTTCAGTTCCTGCAAGAACGATAAAATATAGTTCATTGTTTGCGCCTTGCAGGCGGTATGGCCCCTGGTTGCCTTCCTGCCCCTGGAATACATTCGTAGTGAATTTCCCTTTCGCCACCGCCCCGCTGATCAGGGTTTTGTTCGTGACCTGGTCGGAAATCTTATTTATGGTTTCGAAAGATCCGCCGCGCAAACGCTTATAAAAATTCAGGAAATAATTCTGAGGCTGGCGCAGGTCAATATCACCCATGCTCAGGGCCCAGTTCTTTTTTTTGAACTGAAGATAGATCTGGTCAAAATCACTCAGCTGTGCAGTGCTGCCGTCTGGCTGGATGGGAATATTATTATCTGTAATGGCCGCAGCGATTTGAATACTGTCAGCCAGGTAACCACTGATCTGCAGGTTAAGGTTGGATGTTACCACCGCATCCTGGCTGTTGCCGAATGAGATGGCTCTTCCGAAACTTCCGTTNNTGTTGCCGAATGAAATAGCCCTTCCGAAACTTCCATTGTAGGTGATGTTGCCGAAATTGAAAAAATTTTCCGATCCGTATTTCCCGTCATTATTGTAAGTGGAGGGTTGAATGATGAATTTGTCCATCACCTTCTCATAATCCAGCCTTTGTACAACACCATTTAACTGGTAAGGAAAGCTGCGGTATTGTACAAAGACACTGTCGAGGTTTGGCTTCCTGATCCAGCTAAGCGTGGAGTGAATGTAATCTATGCTGTAGAGACTATCCGCTATGCCAGAGATGGAGAATGTTCCCGGAACGATGCTGAGAGAATCCAGTTTGACCGTGTTTGGTTTGACCAGGATAAAACGCTTATGAAGATTGGAGCTGATCTGAGGCTGTGTAGTATTGGGTCGGGCGCCAGGACGCTGTGCCAGGGCTACATTCAACAACCCACAGAAAATCAACCCTATAAGCAGCCATTTTGTCAAAGAAAACGGTTTTTCTTAAAATGCGGAATCAAGGCTTTTATTGTGTCTCCGCAGTCTTCAGCTCGTTAAGCAATCCATTGGTATCGAGCGCTTCCGTGCCCATCATCAGGTTCCCATCCTCATCCCTTGGCCATTGATCCTTTGGCTTATCCCAGTATAATTCGACACCATTTCCGTCCGGATCATTCAGGTAAATGGCTTCAGATACGCCATGGTCGGCCATTCCGGTAAGCGGGTAACCTGCTTTGAGCAGACGATTGAGAATAAAAGCAAGATCTCTTCTCCGGGGGTATACAATAGCTGAATGAAACAATCCGGCAGTGTGCTGAGGGGCGGGATCTGCATTTTTACTGTACCAGGTATTCAGTCCGATATGATGATGATAGCCGCCGGCAGAAAGAAATACAGCGCTGGAGCCGTACCACTCCGTTATCTCAAAACCGAGGAGGTCCTGGTAGAATTTCAGGGAACGCGGGATATCCGCCACTTTGAGGTGAACGTGCCCGATATGGGTTTGTGCAGGGACGATATAATCCAAAATGATCTTTTAGGCGTTCACTAGTTTATCCTGTACGTACATGTCTTCACGGAGTTGCTTCACACGTTCGTCAGACAAATATTCATCAAAGCTGCAGAGGCGGTCAATAGCGCCGGAAGGTGTAAGTTCGATAACCCGGTTTGCGACAGTTTGCAAAAAAGTATGGTCATGGGAAGTCAGCATTACTACGCCCTTAAAATTACTCATACTTTCATTGAAAGCCTGGATAGATTCAAGGTCGAGATGGTTGGTTGGTTCGTCCAGTAAAACAACATTGGGATCCTGAAGCATCATGCGACTGATCATGCAACGAACTTTTTCACCTCCGCTCAGTACGGCCACTTTCTTCATCACTTCATCTCCGCTGAAAAGCATCTTTCCGAGAAATCCCCTGAGGAAGGGTTCATCCACATCCGTAACATGCGGAGGTACATATTGCCTGAGCCAGTCCATCAGGTTCAGGTTTTTGTCAGTAAAAAAGGCCGTGTTATCATTCGGCAGATAAGCTTTTGTAACCGTAGTGCCCCATTCAAATCGCCCTCTGTCCGCAGGTATTTTGCCTGTAACGAGTTCGTAAAAGCTGGTTAATGCTGAGGGGTTCTTACTTACCAGGGCAACTTTATCTCCCTTATTCAGACTAAAGCTGATATCAGAAAAGAATACGGTGCCATCGTCGGCGGTCTTGCTCAGTTTTTCGATATTCAGGATCTGATTTCCTACTTCCCGCTGCTGTTTAAAGATGATTCCTGGATAGCGCCGGTTGGAAGGCTCGATTTCTTCTATAGTGAGTTTTTCCAGGGCCTTTTTCCGCGAAGTTGCCTGCTTCGATTTGGAGGCGTTGGCGGAGAACCTGGCGATGAAATCCAGGAGGGCTTGCCTTTTTTCTTCCGTCTTCTTATTCTTATCTCCCATCTGGCGCGCCATGAGCTGGGAAGATTCGTACCAGAAAGTGTAATTGCCTGTGTATGCCTTGATCTTCTGACGGTCAACATCCGCAACATGGGTACAGACCGCATCAAGAAAGTGACGGTCATGCGAAACCACGATCACGATATTTTCATAGTCGGCCAGGAAATTTTCGAGCCAATTAATGGTTTCCACGTCGAGATCATTAGTCGGTTCATCGAGCAACAGAATGTCCGGATTGTCGAAGAGTGCCTGGGCAAGGAACACGCGCACTTTCGTTGCTCCGGAGAGATCTTTAACGAGGCTATTGTGTAAGGATTCTTTCACGCCGAGATCGCTCAGCAAAGCTGCGGCATCGCTTTCGGCCGTATAGCCGCCCATTTCTCCAAACTCGCCTTCCAGTTCCCCGGCGCGGATGCCATCCGATTCGGTGAAATCGGCCTTGGCGTAGATGGCATCCCTTTCCTGCATGTTATCCCACATTTTTTTGTAGCCCATGAGGACGGTATTCAGCACAGTCTGGTCGTCGAACTCAAAGCGGTTCTGTTTCAAAACGGCCATCCTCAGGCCAGGAGAGATTTCAATGGTGCCTTTGTTCGGTTCAATTTCCCCCGAAAGGATTTTGAGAAAGGTTGATTTCCCCGCTCCGTTCGCTCCGATTACCCCATAGCAGTTTCCCTTGGTGAAGGACACATTCACCTCATCAAACAACACACGTTTTCCAAAGGACAGGGTAATATTATTCGCTCTGATCATGCTTAACTTTTTGAAGCTGCAAAGGTACGTTGCTTACTACATAAATTCAAGTAAAATGCCGGTCGTTGGGCCTAAAGCAACCTTTATCAAAATTGATCAGTCTTTTGATAAAAGGCTGAGGATGTACAGGACAACCGGTTTCATGATGCTGGGGATTTTGTTTCTGGTTTCATGCAGAAAAAACAATGAAACAAAGGTTCCGCCGGAAGGTGTGTATACCGGCACGTTTACCCGCGTGGGGTTTGTTTGGACAAAGCCGGATTCAGTAAAAATTACTTTTACCGGGAATAATTTCAGCGGAGAAAGTAAAGGCCCCTCCCGGATCTGCAACGGAAGCTATGAGATTATCGCAGACTCTGTCAATTTCAATAATGCCTGTGTTTTCACTGCAAATTTTGACTGGCCCCTGATAATGTCCGGGAAATACAAAATCTTCATGGAAGGTGATAGCATGGTCATCAGCAGGATGTACATATCCTTCAATTCCTATTCAGACACATACAGGCTAAAGAAACAATAGCCCAATCTTCACTAAGCCGAAAACCATTATTTTTGCGCGAATTGGACCGGTAGCTCAGTTGGATAGAGCAGCTGCCTTCTAAGCAGCAGGCCATTGGTTCGAATCC
>PLEB01000375.1 GCA_003136915.1 Chitinophagaceae bacterium | reverse complement strand
ACAGGCTATTCCAGATTGCTCAAGGATAAGCATATCCGGTTTTCCCTCCGGCAAAATGAAACAATAATTTCAGGGATCGGTTTCAACATGGCCGAAAAATTTTCGCTCCTTGGCAAACCCATAGATGTCGTTTACACCCTGGATGAAAATGAATGGAACGGAGAGAAGAGTTTGCAGATGAAAGTTATTGATGTCAAAGCAGCCGAATAAAATTGGTGGATTGTATATGGTAGATAGTGAATGGATATCCTATGCGAATTCACATATAAAGTCCATCTACCATCCACCATATACCATCCACCAACCTACGCTTCCAAAATAATCCTACTCCTCTCCCCGCCTCCAATCAATTCCACACTGCGCAGGATGAAGTTGGTCAGTTCAGTGCCTTTAAGTAATCCCTGGCTCAGAAGTGCGAGGTCGGCCAGGTTGTGCACGAGTTTCAACTGCTTGTCACCGTCGTTTTCTCCCAGCACTGCTTTATAAATCGGGTGATTACCGTTTACTGTCAGGGTCACTTCATCGGGCATGCTGGCATAAAATGCACCCATTCCTCCATTGAGCGCAGCCATATCCTTCATACGGCGCATAAATTCGGGCCGTGTAGCTACAACAGGCAAAGCGTCCGCACTCAATCCACGAATTTCTACGGTTACATGTAATGCGGGAATATCCATCTTAAATAATCCTTTCAGCTTTTCTTCTTCTTCCTTGCTTAAAACCGTTTCTGTGGAATCCTGTTTGTCAACCAGGTTATCAACAACATCACTGTCCACCCGGGTGAAATGAACGGAATCCCATTTTATTTCCATTTGATTAATAAAACCGGCATCTACTATTGTCTCCAGCTTCACTATTTTAAAGCCTTTCGCCTGAGCGGCCCTAATATAACTATCCTGCTGAATGGGGTTGCTGGTATATATGATCACCTGTTTGCCTTCCTTATTTTTTTGCAGGGTTTCTGCAGCGATCCTGTATTCATCCAGTGTGTAGAACCGGGAACCATCTGCATCTTCCATAATATGGAAACGGTTGGCTTTCTCCAGGAACTTATCATCGGTCATCATTCCGTATTTCACAAAAAGGCCCAGGCTTTCCCATTTTTCTTCGAATTCCTTTCTATCTGTTGTAAATATTTCTTCCAGTTTGTCCGCCACTTTTTTTGTGATATGACCGTTGATCTTTTTTACATTCGGATCACCCTGCAGGTAACTCCTGCTTACGTTGAGCGGAATATCCGGACTGTCAATAACACCCTGCAAAAGCATCAGGAATTCCGGTACGATGTCTTTGACCTCATCCGTGACAAAAACCTGGTTACTGTAAAGCTGAATTTTATCTTTTTGAATTTCGTAGCTCTGCTTGATCTTGGGAAAATAAAGGATGCCGGTGAGGTGGAAGGGGTAATCCACATTCAGGTGTATCCAGAAAAGCGGCGGTTCGTTGAACGGGTATAGTTCCTTATAAAAATTCTGGTAATCCTGGGTTGTCAGTTCGCTGGGCTTGCGGGTCCACGCCGGTTGTATATTGTTAATTTGTTTGTCTTCGAAACTGAGGGGGATGGGTAAAAAGCGGCAGAATTTTTCAAGGATGGCCCGGATTCTGTCGGCATCTAGGAATTCGCGGCTGTCTTCATTAATATGCAGGATGATATCCGTTCCTCTGCTGGTTCTATTGGTTTCTTCGAGGCTGTATTCAGGGCTGCCATCACATTCCCATTTCACTGCCGGGGCGTCTTCCCTATAGCTTTTGGAGATCACTTCCACCCGGCTGCTGACCATAAAGGAAGAATAAAATCCGAGCCCGAATTTTCCGATGATCGCATTTTCGTTCTGGTTTTTGTACTTATTCAGAAACTCTTCCGCCCCGGAAAGTGCTACCTGGTTAATATATTTATCCACTTCTTCGGCCGTCATGCCGATCCCCTGGTCGGAAATAGTAATGGTTTGGGCTTCTTTGTCAAGCTTTACCTGTATGGTCAGGTCTCCCAGTTCCCCCTTCGCCTCTCCGAGGGAAGAAAGGGTCTTTAGCTTTTGGGAGGCGTCTACGGCGTTGCTGATCAATTCCCTGAGAAAGATTTCATGGTCGCTGTAAAGGAATTTCTTGATTATGGGGAAGATGTTCTCTGTCTGAACCCGGATACTTCCTTTTTGCATAAAACAGTATTTTTAGCCTTGCCGCTCAAACGGAGTGCCATTGGTGGGGGGCTGACAGGTTGACGGTTTTTGGTTCCATCAACCATCAACCATCAACCCAGTTCTATTAGATTTTCCACATAAAACCCCTACCTTCGCAGCCCAATTAATTTTTTTTATTTAAAAACAGGGAAATGAACAATTATGAATTGATGGTGATTTTTACCCCTGTGCTGTCTGAGGAAGACTATAAACTTGCTCAGAACAAATTCACTGCCTTCGTTAAGGAAAACGGCGGCAAAGTGGTGCACGAAAATCCCTGGGGTCTTAAATCACTGGCGTATCCCATCCAGAAAAAAACGACNNAAATACGCCGTCGAGTACAATGCCAGAAGGAAAAGTGGTGTACCAACCGGAACCGAAAAAGCGGAGGCATAAGATATGGCAAAGACAAACGAGATCAAGTATCTGACCGCAATCAAGACCCAGCAAAGGGCCAAAAAATTCTGCCGTTTCAAAAAATATCACATCCGGTACGTGGATTACAAAGATGGCGAGTTCCTGAAAAAGTTTCTGAACGAGCAGGGCAAAATGCTTCCCCGGCGCATCACTGGAAATTCACTGAAATACCAGCGCAAGGTGGCAGAAGCTATAAAGAAAGCAAGACAAATGGCCATTTTGCCGTATGTGACCGACCTATTCAAGTAACTCGTCCGGGCCTTACGGACCAAACTAATAAAAATGGAAATCATTTTGATCCAGGATGTGGACAACCTTGGCGCCGCTCATGAAAAACTGAGCGTTAAAAACGGTTATGCCCGCAACTTCCTGATTCCCAAAAAAATGGCGATAGAAGCCAGCCCAGCTAATCTGAAGCATCTGGAAGAGAAGATAAAGCAACAGAAAAAGAAAGAAGAAAAACTGTTGGCAGAAGTAAATAAAGTAATCGAGGTGTTGAAAGCCTCCCCGTTGAAAATCGGGGCAAAAACCGGAACCAGCGGAAAAATTTTCGGAAGCGTAACTTCCGTTCAACTGGCCCGGGCCATACGCGACCAGAAGGGATATGAAATTGACCGCAGGCGGATCCATATTCTTTCTGAGGTGAAAGAATTGGGCAGCTATAAAGCCAAGGTTGACTTTGGTCATGGCAATGAAACAGAAGTTGATTTTGAAGTAACTGCAGAATAATCCTTTTTACCTTTTTATTTAAACCCCGTCAGGCCAGCCCGGACGGGGTTTTTAGCGTTCAGGAACGGCCTTTTTAGCGAGCTTCGTTTCCGGCCACAAAATTTCCCTAAGTAATAAAAATACCTATCTTTACAGCGCTCTGTTATTCTAGTTATAAGCGTGTGCAGGTACGATTCCTTATAAGATAGTACAATGGTTCATCGTAGCTACGAAGTTTCAGCGTTTGTTTTTTTCATTTATTAATTTTAGCACAATGAACATTTATGTAGGCAACCTCTCCTGGCAAATGACCGATGAGGATCTAAGAAACCTTTTTGAACAACACGGCACTGTGGGTTCTGCAAAAATCGT
>PLEB01000360.1 GCA_003136915.1 Chitinophagaceae bacterium | reverse complement strand
CCGCTTCAGCTACCGAATGCCAATGAAACTTTTTATACCGCTGCATTCAAACTGGCGGATAAAAAGGCAAACGATATCCGCTACGAAGTTGCAGGTTACGACCGGGGCTCTTCCTTTAAAGGAATCAGGAATATGATTGGTCAGACGCTCGACCTTTCAGGATGGAAGTTTAACGACCAGGTAAGCCTGACAACGGACCGGGGAGATACCAGCAACGGATATTTGCTGCGTCCGACAGTCGACATTTCCAAAACACTAAAGCAGTTCAGTAACTATACTGTCGGTTTTAATTATTCTTTGGAACATAACGAACAACGAAACAAGATCAGCGATTCGGTTTCGTTTGACAGCTATTCTTTTTCGATCCTGCAGGCGTATTTGAAATCCCCGCAAAAAAATGCGGATAATTGGGGTGTGACCTATTTTTACCGGGAAGATGCATATCCTTTCGGCAAAGAGTTGGCGAAGGCCAACCGAAGTCAGAATATCAATGTGTTTGCAAATCTCACTAAAAACAAACACGAGCAAGTGAGGATCAATGCCACATACAGGAGCCTCGACGTGATCAATAATGCAGTCACCACCCAAACCCCTGACAAAAGCCTGCTGGCAAGAGCTGAATACGTGGTAAATGAATGGAAGGGGCTTGTCATGGGAAATGCATTATATGAAGTCGGTTCCGGCCAGGAACAAAAACAGGCCTATACTTATCTTTCCGTTCCTGCAGGAACCGGACAGTATACCTGGATCGATCTCAACAAGGATGGTATCCAGCAACTCAATGAATTTGTTATTGCGCAATATTCTGATCAGGCAACTTTCATCAGGGTTTTTACACCAACGAACGATTATGTAAAGGCAAACTACAGCACGTTCAATTACAGCATTGCATTAAATCCGAGAATGCTTTTGGGAACTAAGGCCAAAGGATTCAAAAAGTTCTTATCGAATATGTTCCTCCTCACTTCTTTGCAATTGAATCAGAAAGAACAGGCCAGCGGTTTTATCCAGCTAAATCCATTTAAGGCGCCGCTAAATGATACATCGCTTATTACGCGAACCTCCGTTCTGGTAAATTCTTTTTCTTTCAATAAAATGAATCCAAAATGGGGATTCGATATCAGCAATAGCCGGAATACAACCAAATCGCTCCTGACTTACGGATACCAGACGCAGTCGCTCAGGGAGTGGAACCTCCGTACGAGATGGAATGTTTCCAGATCGATTCTGCTTACCTCCATGTGGAAGCAGGGAAATAGTTTTCTTTTCAACAGCAGTACCAATTTTGACAATAGCAATTACAACGTAAACCAGTTTTCCGTTGAACCGGATCTGAGTTACACACAAAAGACAAATCTTCGTATAACGGCCGGATACAAGTACAACGCAAAAAAAAATGATCCGGCCTATGGTGGTGAATCCTATTATTCCGGATCGCTCAACACAGATGCAAAATATAATCTGGTATCCAGCACTTCCCTGCAGGCTAAGTTCACCTATAGTGCAATCCATTACACAGGTAACACCAACAGTACGGTAAGCTATATTATGCTGGACGGATTATTGCCCGGGAATAACTATATATGGGACCTGGAGTTCACCAAGAAACTCGGAAATAATCTTGAACTCAGTATCCAGTACGAGGGTCGCAAACCTGGTGAGGGAATAATCGTGCACACAGGACGCGCCTCCCTGAGGGCGATATTATAAACGGGAGTGGCTTCTTCCAAGCTGAGCAGATTATAATTATGTAATATATTGCGGATCTAAAAGAGCAGCATGTTTACACTGAAAAATAAAAATGCCGTAGTCACGGGCGGAGGCAGCGGGATTGGCAAAGCGATAGCCGAATTGTTTGCCGCTCAGGGAGCACATGTGCACCTGATTGACCTGAACGGTGAGAATGCAAACAAGACAGCGAATACCATATCGGAGAGTGGGGGTGAGGTCACCGTTCACCTGGGTGACGTAGCAGATCAGCGAGAGGTGATGAAAATATTTCAACTGATTAAAACCCCGGACATCCTTGTAAATAGCGCAGGCATTTCCCATGTAGGAAATGTGGAAAAAACCACGGAGCAGGAACTTGACAAAATTTTCCAGATCAATGTTAAGGGCGTTTATAATTGTCTGTATGCCGCCGTCCCTTTGATGAAGAATATGAAGAAAGGCGTAATCCTGAATATTGCCTCTACTGCCAATCACATCGGGCTCGCTGACCGGTTTGCTTATTCCATGAGTAAGGGTGCAGTTTACGCAATGACACTGTCGGTGGCCAGGGACTATATCCACGAGGGAATCCGCTGCAATTCCATTTCGCCGGCGCGTGTACATACGCCATTTGTGGATGGTTTCATTGCCAAAAATTATCCCGGCAAAGAAAAAGAGATGTTCGAAAAACTCTCCAGGTCACAGCCTATCGGACGGATGGCAAAACCTACCGAGATCGCGCATCTCGCTTTATACCTTTGCAGCGATGAATCTGCATTTGTTACGGGCACGGATTATCCTATTGACGGTGGTACTATTACATTGAATAATTAAGGCTTTTTCCTGCCCAGCCACCAGCCCAGCCATATTCCGCATAGTGCCCAGCTTGCAATGGCGTCAAGAAAATGAATCCAGATGTCTGCTTTTGGGTACCAGATATGAATGGTATAGGGTGAGTTGATAAAAACAATGATCCCGGTAAATAAACTGCTGGTAAATATAACTCCGAATCCCGGCGAGGCAAGCCTTAGCAGTATCCAGCAGAAAAAAGCGACCATGACGATGTCTGCAAGCAAACCCCTGATGATATTGGCAGCCATATTTACATTGAGCGCTTTGTGATACTGGATTTGAACCCATGGCTTTCCTTTGTTTATGTCCATTTGTTTTTCCATTTCCTCCCGGGATGTTCCTTTGGGATAACTCGGTAAAAGATAAGCTCCTTCTTCAGAAAACTGGGAATTGAGATAGCTCAGTATGCTATCTTGTTTTGGGGTGTATTCCTGGCTTGCATGGTGGAGATTCAGTGCCGCCCAGGAAATGGTCTGCCAAATGAAAATAATTATTCCGCCGACTATGGCGCCTACGAGTAGCTTTTTCATGACTGTTGTTTTGGGTTAAGAATTGGGACACTTAAGTTAGCGAATATAAAAGATCAGCGATGGTTATTATACCTTAGGGGAATATTATTTTCCCCTTCCGGATTATGCGGATACTTATCGCTCCCAATGCTTTTAAAAATAGTCTCAGCGCAACGGATGCCGCCGAAGCGATCTTACAGGGATTAAAAAAAAGCGCGCTTCATTTTGAATATGAATGTTTCCCCATTGGCGATGGCGGCAATGGAACCGCAGAGCTGATCATTAACAGAAACAAGGGAAAGCGGATCAGTGTGCAGGTGCATGATCCTCTGGGAAGAGAGATAACGGCGAGTTTCGGACTGATTGATGAAGGCCAGACTGCTATAATTGAAATGGCCGACGCTGTCGGTTTGCAGTTCCTGACCCAAGGTGAATTAAAT